>CATVQO010000006.1 GCA_958346165.1 uncultured Collinsella sp.
CGGCCTCGGGGACGATCTGCGCTGCGCCCGAGGTGATGATACGCATTTGCTCGTCAACAGACAGCATTGGGTATCCTCCTTTTGCTATAGCACCCTCGCCGAAAACGGCGGTGCTGGAAGTCCATAAACTCTCTTATGATAACAAACTGACGCGACGCGGCACCTACGACAGGAAAATCCTCGTCCTGCCGCATGCGTCAATGGCAACTGGCAGACGTGTACCGTCACGCTCGACCAGATAGCGTGCCTGCCGACGACGCAAGCAGTCGCGGCAACGGACCTGTCCCGTCGCATCGGTGGCGCAGACGCCCTCGGCGGTCAGCAGGCAGTGCTCGCACACCATAAGCTCGGGACGGTCGGCGTCGACCGGACCCAAGACGCCGGGTTCAGCAGCCAGTTCGGCAATACGCTCCGCATCATTGCTGAGCAACTCGGCCGGCAAGTACACCCGCCCCGCACCGAGTCCTCGCAACCAGGCGAGCGTTGCCCGGTTCGCGCAGAACACCGGCGCCGCCACGTCAAACGCGACGCGCAGTTCGCGAGCTATCGCCACCTGTCCCAGGTTGCGGCAGACGACGCGCCCGGCACGCTGTATCAGTGAGCGGGTCCAGTCAGCGTCACTCGCGCGGCACACCTCGTCAAGCACCACAACGGCGTCGGACAAATCGAGTTCCCCGCGCGGGTCGGCATCCATCAGCTGCCAAGCAAAAACCATGCGAGTGGGAACCGCGCACTCCACCAACTCCGTCGATGCACCGCCATCCACCGCAACGCCCTCAAAGAGCAGTACCTCGACGGCACGCGCAACGGGCGCAATCGCATCCGCCTCGGCCCGCATGCGCTCCAACACCGCCGCCGTCTGATCCAACACGCCGGCGCTGCGAATCAGGTATACCTCGCAGCCCGCGTCGACCTTACGCTTGCAATGGACAACGATGCGCTCCCCCGCCGCGGCATCCACCGGGCAGGGAACTTGCGGCCAGCGTTTAGGTACATCGGGCCGAGCGTCGGCGCCCGGGTAAAACCTGATCTCGAGCGTATCGCCCGCCGCCACGGCGGCGTCGAGCTCAACGGTCACCTCTTCGTGGCCCACAGCGACCAAGCGCCCCACACGCACGCCCTGGTTGATCGCGCGTTCAAAACTCATAAGCTCCGCACCCGAGCGGCCTCGCAAATACGCGTCGGTAAACCCGCGGTTAAACGACCTTCCCAGCTCGCGCTCAAGCTCTTCCACGGCATCGGGGTCCCACGCGCCGTCGCACAGCATATCGAGTGCCCGGCGCCACACCCGCACCACGTTGAATACGTAATCGGGGTTCTTCATGCGCCCCTCGATCTTGAGCGACGCCACGCCGGCATCTACAAGCTCGGGCAGATGCGCAATACCCAGATAGTCGCGCGGACACAGCAGGCGATCTCCCTCGACGGCGGCAACACTCTGCCCAGCCTCGTCCACCAAGTCATAGGATAGACGGCACGGCTGCGTGCAATCACCGCGCATCGCAGAGCGGCCACGTCGAAGGGCAGAGAACTCGCACGCCCCCGAATAGCCGATGCAAATCGCACCGTGGCAGAATACCTCGATGGGCACACCCGTGGCACATAGCGCCGCAATCTCGTCGACCGTCAGCTCGCGTGCCGTCGTCACGCGCTCGACCCCCAGCTCATCGGCGGCAAGCCGCACGGCGCCTTCGCTATGAACGCCCGCCTGCGTGGACAGGTGAATCTCGACCCCGGGAATCGCCGCGCGCAGCGCGCAGGCCAACCCGGCATCGGCGACAATCAGAGCATCGGCGCCCAGCTCCAGTGCATGAGCTCCCAACACCACCGCGTCGGACAACTCATCGTCAAACACGAACACGTTGAGCGTCGCGTACACGCGCACGCCATGGGCATGCGCCACGGCGCAGCCGCGCGCAAACTCGTCATCCGTAAAGCCATGCGCGCTCACGCGGGCGTTAAAGCCGCCCAACCCCGCGTAGATGGCATCGGCACCCGCGGCGATGGCCGCAAGCATCTGGTCGAGCCCGCCCGCCGGCGCCAGCAGCTCGGGCAGCGCCGCACCGGCAGCATCCAATCCAGTCTCGTATTGTCCGCTCGGCCCCATCGTCCGAATCGCCATCGGCAAACTCCTTACCAAGGTATGCATTCACTCTGAAAAATGCCGTCTTCCAGCATACACGAGGCCTCGCGCGCCCCGTTTGGTTTATCGTGTAATAACTTATGTCCATCCTGCCCCGACGGCACATCCACCGTCCGGCACGACATACCTGGAGGTCAATATATGGGTCCTCGCCAACGACAGGGACGCAGCCGTTCAAAGACGCATGCTCTGCCCATAATCCTGCTCTCGTTTTTGGGCTTTCTGCTGATTGCGGGCGTGGCATTTGGCATCGGCATGGTCGGCAACGTCAACCGCTGGCTGTCCGATCTGCCCGACTACACCGACGCCAACGCGTATCTGGTGAGCGAGCCCACCGAGATCGTCGACTGCAACGGCAACAAGATCGCGAGCTTCTACACGCAAAACCGCAAGTCCATCACCAAGGACGAGGTCTCCCCCTACGTGCTGCGGGGCACCGTTGACGTCGAGGACGAGCGCTTCTACGAGCACGGCGGTATCGACCTGTGGGGTATCGCGCGTGCTGCGGTGGCAACCCTCGGCGGCGGGCACGAAGGCGCCTCGACTATCACCCAGCAGCTGGTGCGCAACACCATTCTGCAGGAGGAGCAGTTCGACTCGACCATCGAGCGTAAGGTGCGCGAGGCCTACATCGCCGTCAAGATGGAGGACATGTACTCCAAAGACGAGATCCTCATGATGTACCTCAACACCATCTACTACGGCCACGGCGCCTACGGCATCGAGGCCGCAGCCGAGACCTATCTGTCCAAGAGCGCCGCCGACCTCACCCTGAGCGAGGCCGCGCTGCTCATCGGCCTTCCCAACTCGCCTTCGCAGTACGACCCCACGGTCAACCCCGACCTGGCGCTGTCCCGTCGCAACAAGGTCCTTGACAACATGTTGCGCCTGGGCCACATCACGCAGGAGGAGCACGATGCCGCACAGGCCGAGCCCATCACCCTCAACGTGACCGAGATTTCGGGCAGCGGCGTCGACGTATACTCGCAGCCCTACTTTGTCGCCTATGTTAAGCAGCTGCTGGAGCAGGAGTTCTCGACCGACGTGCTCTTTAAGGGCGGCCTGACCGTCAAGACCACCATCGACCCCACGATGCAGCAAGTGGCAGAGAATGCCGTCCGCGAGCAGCTCGACACGCTCTCACTCGACGGCCTGGACATGGGCATGGTCGTCGTCGACCCCAAGACCGGCTACATCAAGTGCATGGTGGGCGGCTACGACTACAACGCCGATGAGAACCACGTAAACCATGCCACGGCCAAGCGTCCCGTCGGCTCCACCTTCAAGGCCTTTACGCTGGCAACTGCCATCCAAAACGGCATGAACCCCAACGTCACCCTCAACTGCAACTCGCCGCTCAAGGCCAAGGACACCACGACCGAGGTCCAAAACTACGCCAACCATAGCTATGGCAACATCACGCTTAAGCAGGCGACGGCATACTCCTCCAACACCGGCTACATCCAGGTGGCGGAAGCCGTCGGCAACAGCAAGATCATCTCGCTCGTCAAAAAGCTCGGCATCGATCCCGCCAAGGACAACATCGAGGACGTTCCCGTCATGACCCTCGGCACCGGCTCGATCTCGCCGCTCGAGATGGCCGCCGCCTACGCGACGTTTGCCAACGGCGGCTACTATCGCCAGCCGATCGCCATCACCGAGATTGACTCTCGTACCGGTTCGGTGCTGTACCAGCACACCGACAATCCCTCACAGGTGCTTACCGAGGGCGAGGCCGCCGCGGTCACCGATGTTCTGTCCGGCGTCATGAAGGGCGGCGGTACGGGTGCTGCCGGCGCCCTGAGCGTCAACCAGCCCTATGCCGGCAAAACGGGCACCACCGACAACACCACCAACCTGTGGTTCTGCGGCTATACCCCGCAGCTGGCGTGCGCCCTGTGGACCGGCTATTCCGCAGGTGAGATCCCCATCCAAAAATACGGCACGGACCTGCTGGGCGACAGCACCAACCTGCCTGTCTTTAAGCGGTTTATGAACACCGTTCTGACCGGTACCGAGCGCGAGGAGTTTGCGACCGGAACGGCGCCCACCTACAAGAACAACAGCGTCTGGAAGTTCTACGGCACCAACAACACCAAGAAGACGGAGAACGACGACAAGGACGAGAACGAGGACGAAGAGGAAACCACCACGACGACTACCACGACGACCACGACCACCGAGACTACGGGCGGCGACACCACCGGCGGCACCGGTACGACCGGCGGCTCGACGGGCGGTTCCACTGGTGGTTCGACCGGCGGCGATGGCGGCACGCCCACGCCCACGCCTACGCCCACTCCCGACCCCTCGCCCACGCCTGACGATACTGTTGGCTAGAAATTCATCCGGCCATTAGCAACAAGGCCCCCGAGCAGCTTATTAAACTGCTCGGGGGCCTTTTAGTTTAAAGCGACCTGGTGAACGGTCTTTATACCGGCAAACAATATAGGGGGTACCGACCAACGTCGATACCCCCTTACAAGCCACCATGTCACGCACACAGTGCCGAGCGCACGACCCGCACGCCTACTTGCGAGAATTGCTCAGCTTATTGATCAGCGCCTCGAGACGCTCGCCGTCCTCGGCCGTCTGGGCAATAACCAAAATCGTATCGTTGCCGGCAAGCGAGCCAAGCACATCGGGCAGCTCTGCCGCATCAACGGCGGCGGCGATGCCGGAAGCCGTGCCAGGCTGAGCCTTGATCATAACCAGATTATCGGTGCGCAGAACGCCCGTTACGAGCTCGGAAACCATACGCTGCAGGTGCAGGTCCTCTGCCAGAACATAGATGCCCTCAGGGAGCTTACGCAGCCCCATATCGGCAATATCGCGAGAGACAGTCGCCTGCGTGCAATCAAAGCCCATAGCGCGGAGCTCATCGACCAGCACGCGCTGCGTGCGGACGTCCTTATTGCGCACAATATCTCTAATGGCATCCTGGCGCCCATTGCGTTTTTTAGCCATACAAACCCTCTCTCCAAAAGATGGCGGAGACAATCAATCAGTGATTGAATAGTTTAACGCTATTTGAAGGCTTTTGTGTATAAGAACGCATTTCGAAACAATTCTATGCAAATTTGTTTCGAGATGAGCCGTTTAGGCGGTTTTTGCGCCCGTCCGGTTAAGAAAAGCTGCCAGATGCGTACACATCACGCAGCGCGCGGGCTTGGCGCTGGCGATCGGCCCAAACAACAGACCGAGCCCCCGATGGTTATCCTTGAGCGCGGCGACCATCTGACGGGTTCGAGGCGCCTCGAGCATATCACGCATACGGGCGGAACGCTCGATTGACGACACCCCATGCGGGCTCAGACACAAATTCTCGATGCAGGCGACCAGTCCGGCAAAGTAGAACTTTTGGCTTGCCAGCTTGAGCCGACCACCGCTATCTGCTTCCGAGAGTGAGTCCGTAAGCTCGTCGAGCGCCCGGGTGTCATCGGATACCTTGGCATACATGGTGGGATCAAAGGCATCTGTAAGCTTAGGTGCCGCCGCGTGGAAACAAGCGTCGCCGCATCCGGAGACGCGCTGCGCCCGCGAGAGCGAGCACGCCATAAACCCAACTGTGCGAAACGCCTTGTCGTACAAAAGGCATGCCTCAAACAGCGGACGGCTATACATCACGCCAGAGGTCTGAACGACTAGGCCGCCTAAAATCAACTGGGACAGCCCGGTCACCATCGAAGATTTGCTATCAATGGAAATATGAGCAGCATCCAAGACGCGCGAATGGCGCTCTCGATGTGCATCATAGCGGTCGAGCGACACCGTGGGGAGCACTATGTCTGCCGCAGTATCGCACGCGATATCGACCATCTTGGAAAGAGACTGCGGAGCAAACCACTCATCGGCGTTCATGGCGATGATTTGAGAGCCGCGCGAGGCAGCAAAACCGGCACGAAGACAAGCGCCGCGCTTCGCGTCCTCGACGTCAATCAAATCAATATGGATGTCCCTGTCGGCGGCAACTTGAAGCGAATGGCGCACACCAGGCGCAGCATCGCGGCAGACAACGACAATCTGCAAATCGTAGAGGTCTTGGTTCTGGATACTCTCGAGCGCACGCATCGCATAGCTGGGCGAACCTTCTACCACAAGGATCACCGAAAGTCGCGGATGCGAGCCACGTCGAACCAAGTTATCCGTCCTCTCGACAGCAATGAATCAAACCGTGGTTCATGGTACACCCCATAAATAAAAGCAATGAGACACCGGTTGCACTGCACGCCAAGAACAGATGTTGCACACGCGCAGCCCACAGATGACAGATGCCGACGAACGGCGCGTCAAGCCCTCCCCTAGTCGAGCACGACAAGCTCGGCGGGATCGTAATCCACGCCCATAAACGTAAGGCCGCAGGCAGGAGCCGTGGGGCCCGCAGCGGTACGATCGCAAGCATCGATGACCTCGCGAATCCACTCGGGTTTACGGCGATGCATGCCAATCTCGACAAGCGTGCCAACGATCGTGCGGACCATCGAATGCAGAAACGCATTGCCCTCGATGGTAAACGTCAGGATGTCCTCGCCAAACGCAACCTCATGGCCAAACTCGGCGCGCATTACGCAGCGGTGCGTAGGTTTGCCCACGGCAGAGGCAACCTTGCAAAAGCTTTTAAAGTCCTGCTCGCCCAAAAGCGCAGGGCAGGCGGCCGCCATCGCATCGACGTCGAGGGGATAGCGATGCCACCAAACAGCACCGCGTGACAGCACGGGCCGCGCATCACGATCGGCAATGCGATAGGTGTAAGTGCGAGAGCGCGCGTCAAAGCGCGCAGAAAAGCCCTTACGAGCCTTGTAGACCTCGTTGATGGCGATATCTTTGGGCAGCAGGGCATCCATAGCCCGCAGCCACCTACGGCGCGTAAGGGCGAGCTCAGCGTTCGTTACGGGCACGCTGATGTACTGAGCCACGGCATGCACGCCGGCATCGGTACGACCTGCGCACGTCAGATCGATCGGACGGCGAAGCAGCGTCTCGATGGCTCGACGCAGCTCACCCGCAACCGTCGTCTGTCCCGGCTGCTCGGCAAATCCGCTATACGACGAGCCATCATAGGCCACGCGAAATACGAGCGTGGCGTCAAGCTCGGAAATCGAATTGAAATCAGACGGCGCAGTCATGGGCGCTCCCAACAAACAAGTAACGGTATCGCGACAAAAAAAGAGGGGTACGCGAACGTACCCCTCGAATATAGCCTATGCAGACGGAATGTCTACTCAGCGGTCTCCTCAGCAGGAGCCTCCTCGACAGCCTCGACCTTCTTGGGAGCAGCGGCCTTCTTGGGGGCCGGAGCAGCCTTCTTGGCCTTAGGCGTGCAAGGCTCGGTGACGAGCTCCATGATAACGATGGGAGCGTTGTCGCCCTTACGGTTACCGAGCTTCATGATGCGGGTGTAACCGCCGTTGCGGTCCTGCCACATGCCCTGGGCAGCCTTGTCGAAGATCTCGGCAACGAGCTGCTTATCGCCGAGCTTGGCGATAGCCAGACGACGAGAGTGCAGGTCGCCCTTCTTGGCCCAAGTGATGATCGGGTCGACGACCGAACGCAGCGCCTTAGCGCGGGTCTCGGTGGTCTTGATGCGGTCGTTCTCGAAGAGGGCCTTAGCAAGGCTCTTCTTCATGGCCTTGGTGTGGCTCGCATCGGTGCCGAGCTTCAGGCCCTTCTTAACGTTGTGACGCATGGTCTAGTTTCTCCTCAAATATGCGAAGCATTAAGCCTTCAGGCTCAGGCCCATGGACTCAAGCTTGTCCTTCACTTCCTCGATCGACTTAACACCGAAGTTACGGATGTTGAGCAGATCGTTCTCCGAGAACTCAACGAGCTGACGGACCGAGTGAATGCTGGCGCGCTTAAGGCAGTTGTAGGAACGGACGGAAAGGTCCAGATCCTCGATCTGCTTGTCCAGCTCGGCGTTGTCGTTGGTGACCTCGGGAGCGAAGATCGAAGCCTCCTCCTCGACCTCGGGGGTCTCGGCAAGGTTCATAAAGGCGGCCATATGCTGGTTGATGATATTGGCAGCCTGGACCACGGCGTCGCGCGGGGCGATGGAGCCGTTGGTCTCGATCTCGAGGACAAGGCGGTCGTAGTCGGTGTGCTGACCGACACGGCAAGCCTCAACGAGCTTGGCGCAACGGGAAACCGGCGAGTACAGCGAGTCGACGTGGATCACACCGATGGGATCGTTGTCGCGCTTGTTGGCCTCGCCAGAAACATAGCCGCGGCCATAGCCGATGCGCATGCTCATGGTGAGATGGCCACCCTCGGTGAGCGTAGCGATGTGCTGCTCGGGGTTGACCAGCTCAAACTCGGACGGAATAAAGAAGTCCGCACCGGTGACCTCGCAGGGGCCGTCAACCGAGATGGTGGCGGTCGCCTCGTCGGTCGTGCCGAGAGCCCTGAAGACAAGACCCTTGACATTCAGGACGATGTCGGTGACATCCTCGACCATGTTAGGGATGGTCATGAACTCGTGCTGCGCACCATCGATCTGAATAGCCTCGACGGCGGCACCCTCGAGCGAGGACAGAAGAACGCGACGAAGGGAGTTACCCAGCGTATCGCCGTAACCACGCTCGAGCGGCTCGACGGAGACACGAGCAGACGTCTCGTTGATCTCTTCGACCTGAACCTGAGGCCTAATGAATTCTGACATGTATTACCTCCAGCCTCAGCAGCCCGGATGGACTACTTAGAGTAGAGCTCGACGATGAGCTGCTCGTTGATATCACCGCTGATCTGCTCACGCGTCGGCAGAGCGAGCACGTTACCAGACAGCTTCTCGATATCGACCTCGAGCCAGCCAGGGACCTCAAAGCGCTCGGAGGAAATCAGGGCCTCCTTGATGGGGAGGAGGTCACGGAACTTCTCGCCGACAGCGACGACGTCGCCGGCCTTGACGCGGTAGGACGGGATGTCCACGCGCTTGCCGTTCACGGTGAAGTGACCGTGACGGACGGACTGACGAGCCTCTTTGCGGGTGCGGGCGAAGCCAAGACGGAAGACGACGTTGTCGAGGCGAGACTCAAGGATGATCATGAGGTTCTCACCGGTGACGCCGTTCATCTTGCGGGCCTTGTTGAAGTAGCCGTGGAACTGCTTCTCCAGAACGCCATAGATGAACTTGACCTTCTGCTTCTCGCGCAGCTGCATGCCGTACTCAGATTCCTTGCGACGGCGCTTGGGCTGACGGATAGATTCCTTCTTGCTGCTGTAACCGAGCTCAGCGGGATCGATCCCGAGCTGACGGCAGCGCTTAAGAACAGGAGTCCTGTCGATTGCCATATTGATACGATCCTTTCAGTTACACGCGGCGACGCTTCTTGGGGCGGCAGCCGTTGTGCGGGATGGGGGTCTTGTCCTGGATGCTCGAGACCTCGAGGCCAGCAGCCTGGAGGGAGCGGATGGCGGTCTCACGACCGGAGCCGGGGCCCTTGACGAAGACGGAAACCTTCTTCATACCGTGCTCCATGGCCTGCTTGGCAGCAGCCTCGGCAGCCATCTGGGCAGCGAACGGCGTGGACTTACGGGAGCCCTTGAAGCCCACCTGGCCAGCCGACTTCCAGGAAATGACGTTGCCCTGGGGATCGGTGATCGAAACGATCGTGTTGTTGAACGTAGAACGAATGTGAGCCTGGCCCACGGAAATGTTCTTACGGTCCGCGCGCTTCAGACGGGCAGCGCGAACGTTCTTCTTAGCAGTAGCCATCTATCTAGCGCTCCTTATTTCTTCTTCTTAGCACCGATCTGACGCTTCGGGCCCTTGCGGGTACGAGCGTTAGTGTGGGTGCGCTGGCCGCGGACCGGGAGGCCCTTGCGGTGACGAAGGCCGCGGTTGCAGCCGATGTCCATAAGGCGCTTGACGTTCTGGTTGCGCTCACGGCGGAGGTCGCCCTCAACCATGATCTGGTTCTTATCGATATAATCGCGGATGGCGTTAACCTCATCCTCGGTGAGGTCCTTAACGCGCGTATCCACGTTAACGTTGCACTCGACGCAAATCTTCGTCGCAGTGGTGCGGCCGATGCCGTAAATGTAGGTCAGACCGATCTCAACGCGCTTCTCACGCGGGAGGTCGACACCATTAATACGGGCCAACGTAGTCTCCTCTCTTAACCCTGACGCTGCTTATGACGGGGGTTCTCGCAAATGACGAGGACCTTGCCATGGCGCCTAATGATTTTGCACTTATCGCACATCTTCTTGACCGAAGGACGTACCTTCATCGTTCTTCCTTTCGGTAGCGCTCAAACTACTTCCCTACTATCTACTCGCCCAGCCGCAGGCGTTTAAAACTATGGCTGGCCTTCACACGCAAACCGACCGTAGGTTGAGCTAAGCCTGCAGTCGGAAAAGAGCGTGTATGCGTGCCGCTATTTATAGCGATAGGTGATGCGGCCGCGGGTCAGGTCGTACGGGGAAAGCTCCACGACAACCCTGTCACCGGGGAGAATGCGGATGTAATTCATTCGGATCTTGCCAGAAATGTTGCACAGAACCGAATGACCGTTCTCGAGCTCGACCTTAAACATGGCGTTGGGCAGCGGCTCTTTTACCGTACCCTCGAGCTCAATTGCGTCTTCCTTCTTCACAAGCAATCATCTTTCTCTAGAAAACGACAGCGATTGAGTATTCTACAACACGTATATACGCATCGTAATAACTTCGTAATGGCTCCACAACTAAGTGGAACTTGTTACATTTGAAATGTAAAACAAAGCCGTTCCCTGATGCCCAAGATCGCCTTGAAATGAGAAGGCATAGACCTTGGGGTCATGCCTTCGAAATTGAAAGGCGAGGTTGGGCATCAGGGGGCGGCGACTTTTACATTTCTCCGCCTTGGAGCGAACACCAAGCACCTTGCGCATCCGTGGTGAGAATCACCGGGCCGTCATTGGTAATGGCGACGGTGTTCTCGTAGTGCGCGGCGGGCAGGTGGTCGTTGGTCGTGACGATCCAACCGTCGGAGCCCGTGCTCACATGGTTGGAACCCATCGTAACCATCGGCTCGATGGCAATGACCATGCCGGCCTGGAGGCGAACGCCCCTCCCCTTCTTTCCATAGTTAGGGACATTGGGGTCCTCGTGCATCACGCGGCCAATGCCATGGCCCACATAATCACGAAGCACGCCGTAACCGTGAGACTCGGCGAGGGACTGAACGGCATAACCGACGTCCCCGATATGGTTACCGGGAACAGCCTGCTCGATGGCAGCCTTAAGGCAATCGCGCGTGACCTCGCACAAAGCCTTGGCTTCGGGCGTGGGGGTGCCGACGAAAAACGTCCAAGCGTTATCGCCGACCCAACCGTCGACAACGGCTCCCGTATCGATGGAGATGATATCGCCATCGCGCAGGATCATGTCGGGGTTGGGAATACCGTGGACCACGGCATCGTTAATCGATGCGCAAATGGTCCCCGGGAACCCGCCGTAACCCTTAAAGGCCGGGGTGCCGCCATGCATGCGGATAATCTGCTCCGCGAGCTGATCGAGCTCAAAGGTGGAAACGCCGGGGCGCACCATGGCTCCAACGTGGCGGAGCGCCATCTTAGATAGCGCTCCTGCCTTCTTCATCTGCTCGATTTGCGTTGCAGACTTAATCTTGATCATAGACCGAGAGCCTCTTTGACATCCCCGTACACGGTCTCGCGAGCCTGGTCACCGTTGACCGACTTGAGCAGACCCTGGCCACGATAGTAGTCGACGAGCGGGCTCGTGGACTTCTCGTAGACGTCGAGACGGTTCTTGATGGTCTCGGGCTTGTCGTCGTCGCGCTGATACATCTCGCCGCCACACTTGGGGCAGGTAGCATCGGCAGCGGTGCCGGTGTAACCGCATGCGCGGCAGGTGCGACGCGATGACAGACGATCGATAATGACCTCGGGGGCCACATCGACCAGAAGGGCGCAGTCGATCTCGCGACCCATGGCGGAGAGCTCGGAATCGAGCGTCACAGCCTGGGCGGTGTTGCGCGGGAAGCCGTCGAGGATGAAGCCCTGCTGGGCGTCATCGGCGGCAAGGCGCTCCTTGACAAGGTCGATCACGAGCTGGTCGGGAACGAGCTCGCCAGCGTCCATGTACTTCTTAGCCTGAATACCAAGCTCGGTGCCACCCTTGACGGCAGCACGCAGCAGGTCGCCCGTGGAAATATGGGCGACGCCAAACTCGGCGACGAGCTCCTGTGCGACGGTGCCCTTACCGGCACCCGGAGCTCCGAGCAATACGAGGTTCATGAGCAATCCTCCTCTAGCCTATTTAAAGAATCCATCGTAATCATACATCTTGATCTGGCCTTCGAGCTTATCGACCGTGTCGAGCACGACGCCGACCATGATGAGGATGGACGTGCCGCCAAATGCCTGGATCAGATGGTTACCCGTGAAGGAGAAGATGATCGAAGGCACGATGGCGATGAGCGCCAAAAAGACAGCGCTGGGAAGCGTGATCTTGTTGAGCGCGTTCTTGATGTAGGCCGCGGTAGCCCTACCCGGACGGACGCCCGGAATAAAGCCGCCCTGCTTCTTAAGGTTATCGGCCGTGTCATCGGGGTTGAACACCATGGAGGTGTAGAAGTACGCGAAGAACACGATGAGGACAACGTTAAGCACCCAGTTGAGCCAACCGGTCGAAAGCGCGGAGGCAACTGCCTGAATCCAGCCGATGCCGGGGAAGAACACGGCAATCTGAGCCGGGAAGTACAGCAGCGCCGAAGCGAAGATGATCGGCACGACACCCGCGGTGTTGACCTTGATGGGCAGGTAGGTGGTCTGGCCACCCATCATGCGACGGCCCACGACGCGCTTAGCGTAGGAGACCGGGATGCGGCGCTGGCCGCGCTCAAGGAAAACAATCAGCGGGATAACCAGCAGGATGATGGCGCAGATGATCACCATGGTGATGATGCCACCGGCATTGCCCTCGGTGCTGGAGAAGATAGCCTGCGGCAGACCGGCCATGATGTTCGCGAAGATGATCAGCGACATGCCATTGCCGATACCGCGCTGGGTGATGAGCTCACCAATCCACATGATCAGCATGGCGCCCGCGGTGAGCGTACCGACGATCATGAGGTCGAAGATGATCTCGGGAGCGCCGGCGCCATTGAAGCTGATGCCGAAGCTCTTAAAGAGGAAGAGGTAACCCACGGAGTTGAGGATTGCCAAAGCCAGGGTGAGGTAACGCGAATACTGCGTAATCTTGGTCTGACCGACCTCGCCCTCGCGGGCAAGCTCATGCAGGGAAGGCACGACGGCCTGGAGCATCTGGAGGATGATCGAGCTGGTGATGTAAGGCATGATGCCCAGCGAAAACACCGACACATAGCTCAACGCACCGCCAGAGAAAAGATTCAGGAGGGCCATAGCACCTGCGGCGACCGAATTGTTATCGGTCGAGAAAAGGCCCAGCATCCCCTGGAAGGGAATGCCGGGCACAGGAACGTGCGCACCAATGCGGTACACGACGAGCATAGCTATGGTAAAAAGAATCTTTTCGCGCAATTCTTTGATGCGGAAAGCATTCTTAAGACCATTTAGCACGGCAGCTCGACCTTTCCGCCGGCGGCCTCGATCTTGGCCTGCGCAGAAGCGCTGACCTTGTCGACCTTGACCGTGAACTTCTTGGTGAGCTCACCATTGCCGAGCACCTTGACGGGCTCGAACTCGCTCTTGGTGATGCGAGCGGCCTTAAGAGCGGCACCGTCGATCACAGCGCCGTCCTCGAACTTACGCTCGAGACGCTCAACGTTAACGGCGGTGTACTCGATACGACGGGGGTTGCGGAAGCCCGGAAGCTTGGGCAGGCGCATAGCCAGCGGAGTCTGGCCACCCTCGAAGCCGGCACCCTTGGTGCCGCCAGAGCGGGAACCCTGGCCCTTCTGGCCGCGGCCAGAAGTGGTGCCGTGACCCGAAGAATTGCCACGGCCGACGCGCTTGCGGTTCTTGGTGGAACCGGGCGCGGGAGTAAGATCGTGAAGCTGCATTTGCTACTCCTCTACAATCTCGACAAGGTGCTTGACCTTGAAGATCATGCCGCGGACGGACTCGTTGTCAGCAATCTCGCGAACCTCGCGGATCCTGTGGAGACCGAGGGCACGGACAGTACGGACCTGGTCCTGCTTGCAACCGTTGGTGCTGCGGACCTGCTTGATCTTGATGGTGTCAGCCATGCTTAGTTCTCCTTACCGACGAACATCTCGGAGACCGTCAGGCCACGGCGAGCCGCGACGTCCTCAGGGCTGGAGAGCTCCTTGAGGCCCTCGACGGCAGCCTTGATGATGTTGAGGCCGTTGTCGGTACCGAGGGACTTGGACAGGACGTTCTTGATGCCAGCAAGCTCAAAGAGGGGACGCACAGCGCCGCCGGCGATAACGCCGGTACCCTCGACAGCGGGCTTGATGATGATGCGGCCGGCACCAAAGTGGCCGAGAACCTCGTGCGGGATGGTGCCCTGCTCGGTCACCGGCACGTGGAACATGTTCTTCTTGGCATCGAGAGATGCCTTGGAGATGGCCATGGGCACCTCAGCGGACTTGCCCATGCCAACGCCGACGTTGCCCTTGCCGTCGCCAACGACGACGAGAGCGACGAGGCTCATGCGACGACCACCCTTGACGGTCTTCGACACGCGGTTGATGTAAACGACGCGCTCCTCGAACTCGGAGGCCTCGCGCTGCTGCTTCTGATTACGAGCCATGTGCTACATACCTCCTAGAACTCGAGACCGGCGGCACGAGCACCGTCGGCGAGGGCCTTGACGCGGCCATGGTAGATACGGCCACCGCGATCGAAGGCGACCTTGGTGATGCCGGCCTCGATGGCGCGCTTGCCAACGAGCTGACCGACCTTCTCCGCAGCCTCCTTGTTCGAGGTGTGGGTGCCCTTGAACTCGGCCTCGAGGGTCGAGGCAGAGACGAGCGTCAGGCTGGAGCCCTTGCTGTCGTCGATGATCTGGGCATAGATGTTGGCGTTAGTACGGGTCACGCGAAGACGCGGACGCTCGGAGGTACCCGAGACCTTGCCGCGAACACGACGCTGACGACGCTTGAGGCCTTCCAGCTTCGCCTTATGCTTGTTCATACGTAAACTCCTAAAAAGGTTGATCTTGCCAGCACCTGACGGGGTGCTGGTCTTATGCGAGTGAGTCGGTTACGACTACTTGGCGGCCTTACCCAGCTTGCGGCGGATGTGCTCGCCAACGTAGTGGATACCCTTGCCCTTGTAAGGCTCGGGAGGACGATGGCCGCGGATCTCAGCGGCGATCTGACCGACCTGCTGCTTGTTGATACCCTTGACGTTCACGTGGGTGTTGTCGGGAACCTCGAAGGTGATGCCCTCAGGAGCCTCGACGATCACGGGGTGCGAGAAGCCCAGGGAGAACTCGAGGTTCTTGCCCTTCTGCTGCACGCGGTAACCGACGCCGGCGAGCTCGAGCTTCTTCTCGAAGCCCTCGGAAACGCCAACAACCATGTTGTGGATGAGGGCGCGGGTGAGGCCGTGGCGGGCACGGGTCTCACGCTCGTCGTCGGGACGGGAAACGGTGAGGACGTTGTCCTCGACGTTGATAGCGAGCTTCTCAAAGACATCGAGCTCGAGCTGGCCCTTGGGGCCCTTGACGACAACGTTGTTGCCGTTGACTGCCACTTCGACTCCGGCGGGAATCTGGACAGGCTTATTACCGATACGAGACACGGTGATCTCCTTTCCTTCTACCTACCGAGCGAATTACCAGACGTAAGCGATGATCTCGCCGCCGACGTTGTGCTTGCGAGCATCGCGGTCGGTCATGACGCCATGGCTGGTGGAAATAATGGCGGTACCAAGGCCACCGCGGACGCGGGGCATGTCGGCAACGCCGGTGTACTTACGCAGGCCCGGCTTGGAAATGCGGCGGATGCCGTTGATGACCTTAGCCTTCTTGGGACCATACTTAAGCGTGATGTGCAGAGTCTTCTGGGGAACGGTGTCCTCGACATCGTAGCCCTCGATGTAGCCCTCCTCGTGCAGAACACGAGCGATCTCGACGAGCTTCTTGCTGCTCGGCATGGAGACCGTGGCCTTGTTCACAGAGTTAGCGTTACGGATGCGCGTAAGCATATCTGCGATCGGGTCTGTAAGGTTCATACAGATTCTCCTTCGTTCTTGATGAACACGTGCTCTTGGTTCTTCGCCGCCCTTAACGGCAAAGCCTTTTTAGCGCGTTTTCCCTGTTCCAAACTGATGCTTGAAACGCTGGTAGTGACTTACCAGCTGGCCTTCTTAACGCCGGGAAGCTCGCCCTTGAGTGCAAGCTCGCGGAAGCAGACACGGCACAGGCCGAACTTGCGGTACACAGAGTGCGGACGGCCGCAGCGCTGGCAGCGCGTGTACTCACGAGTAGAGAACTTCTGCTTGCGATTGCACTTGACGATCATCGATGTCTTAGCCACTTATATCCTCCTCACATAGAGTATTGTTCGCCCCAAGTGCCGCCCCCTTGTGGGAACGGCGCTTATAGGGCAGGTGAACCTATTTCTTGAACGGGAAACCAAAGGCGTCCAGAAGGGCCTTGGCCTCCTCATCGGTATTGGCGGTGGTCACGAAAGTGATGTCCATACCGCGCTGGTGATCGACGGAGTCGAAGTCGATCTCGGGGAAGATGAGCTGCTCGGTGACGCCCATGGAGAAGTTACCACGGCCGTCGAAGCTCTTGGCGGAGATACCGCGGAAGTCGCGGATACGGGGGATCGCGACGGAGGTCAGACGATCGAAGAACTCCCACATACGGTCGCCACGCAGGGTAACCTTGCAGCCGATCGGCATACCAGCGCGCAGGCGGAAGGTAGCGATGGACTTGCGGGCACGGGTGATCATCGGCTGCTGGCCGGTGATGGCGCGCAGGTCGCGCACGGCACCGTCGATGGCCTTGGAATCGGTAGCGGCCTCGCCGACACCCATGTTCACGACGATCTTCTCAAACTTGGGGATCATCATGACGTTCTCGTACTGGAACTTGTCCTGAAGCTGCTGCTTGACCTCGTTGTTGTACTTGGTCTTCAGACGCGGCACATACTTCTCTTCTGCCATTGTTCACTCCTTCTTGGGGTTTTAAGCACGGGGCGTGGCCACGATGGGTTGTCCTCGTGCCTCCTGGCTGCATCCGCGCCGCTCATGGCATTTCGCGGTTTGGACTCGACGCAGCAGGAGCCGACAAAACAATCGGTACTATACGCGCATCGGGAGCGTATTTCCAGAAAAACCTCGTCTGCCTGCACAACTCCACAACTCCCCCGCACAAATGGATCCCAAAAAGCTGTTGCGGTGAAATAGGGACTGTTTGGCGGCCTAACAGGCTTAAACAATCCGTATTTCACCGCAACTTATTGGTGGGGATGCGATTAGCGCTTGCGGGGGACGAGTTTGGTGCGGCGCAGGTGGATCATCTCGGCGGCGATGGAGATGGCGATCTCCTCGGGGTCCTCGGCCTCGATGGCAACGCCGATCGGAAGGTGCAGCTCGTCGATCTGGTCCTGCGTAAAGCCTTCCTGCTCCAGGCGGGCGTGCACAAAGGCCGTCTTGCGGCGCGAACCCAGACAGCCCAGGTAGGCAGGCTTGGCACGCATGGCCTGAATCACCACGTCGATATCGGACTTGTGGCCTGCTGTGGCCACGACCACCAAGTCGCGCGGGCCGATGGGGCACTGCTTGCTCAGGTTCTTGTAGTCGACCAGACGACGGTCGTAGACACCGGGCACCCAATCGGGGGTCAGCGTGCCGGGGCGGTCGTCGCACGCCACGACGGCAAAGCCCGCCGCCGTGAGCACCCGCGCCGTCGCGGCGCCCACGTGGCCGCAGCCAAAGATATAGGTCAGCCCCTCGGGGCAGAGCGTCTCGATGTGCGCCGCGGGAATCTCAGAGGCCGCGTTGGTGTAGGTGACCTTACTCCCCTCCTCCACCAGCGAAAGCCCGGGGCAGCCCGCAATGGTGCGGCGCGATTCCTCGCCATGGTACTCGGCCACATCGCCCTCGAGCGCGCTCGCGATAAACGGCTTAAAGTCGATGACGAAGTCGCCGATGCGCCGATAGACCAAGACGTCGGTAATTTCCTGGAACAACGGTGCCTGGATCGCATCCAGATGCAGATAGCACAGGCAGATGGCTCCGCCGCAGATCATACCGGTATCGGAGTTCTCGCCGCCCATGGTGTAGCGGACCAGACGCGATTGCCCCGCGGCCAGCAGCTCTCGCGCCTCGTCCAGCGCAAAGAGCTCGATCTTGCCGCCGCCGATGGTGCCCGCCTGGCTACCGTCGGCAAAGACGGCCATCCAGGCACCCACGCCGCGCGGCGACGACCCCGCCGTGCCGGCCACGACCACGAGCTCGCACGTCTCGCCAGCACGCAGGGCGACAAGCGCCGCATTCACAACATCGAGCTTTTCCATTGCCGCCTTCTATCCTCTAAAGATATCGGTGAGCATAGCGAGTGCCTCGAGCACGCCACCGCCGACCGACGTCGCCTTGTCCGAAATGTAGTTGATATAGCTGGCATCGCCGCGCGGATCGACATCGGCGCATTTAAAGCCCTCAGTCACCTGCACACCGTTCGCCAAAAGCCCGCGCAGACAGCCATCGATCTGCGTGCACATGGGCGTATCGTCCGCGTAGCCAATCACGTCTCCGGCGCTCACGATGTCGCCGATTGCGCGGTCGGACCGAAACACGCCGGCGGCGGGGCTGTGGATAACGCGCTCCTTGCCATAGCCGGCGATCACGCCCGGCACGCCCGTGTTGGGCTGGGGCGAGCCCTGGGTAATGACACGGCCCAAAAAATGCCCGCGCATGGTCTCGACCACGGCGTCGCAATCGACCGGCGCGGTAAAGCCCGGCCCCACGGCGATGACGGTAGGCGCCATGTCGCGCGTGGTGCCCAGGTTGCGCTTGGCCAGAATCGCGTCGACCACAGCCGCGGGTTTAAGCTCATCGAGCATCTTGGCCTGAGGGTCCACCACGACGGCAACATCCCCCGCTTGGGTAATCTCGAGCGCCTCTGCCGGCGTCTGCGCCAAGCGAGCGCGAATGCCCTCGACCTGGACCTCGCCCAGGCGAATGGCCTCGCAAAAACTGATTGTGCGGCGGATGCACGTGGGAACCGCGATATCGGCCATGACAACCGACACGCCGGCGCGCACCAAGCGAGCGGCGACGCCCGTGGCGATATCGCCGGCGCCGCGAACATAAACGAGCATTCCCGGGGCACCTCCCTGTGCTACGGTTTGAGCAGAGCAAAAGCGGTTCGACCGCTACTCTGATGATTATTTATTATCACAGTATTATACGGCGGTGAACAGATGGAAACGGTTAGCGGCAATCTTGCCTCGGCGCTCAAGATCGAGCCGGGCATTACCGCAATTATCGGCAGTGGCGGCAAGTCGACCCTACTAAAGACGCTCGGCCTTGAGCTTATGCGCGCCGGCGGCCGCGTGCTCCTCTGTACCACCACGCACATGTTTCCCGTCGCCGGCGTGCCATGGGACGGGTCGAGCCGTCGCCTGGGCGCCGCGCCTTGGAAGCCAGGTGCCTCACACGCCCTAGGCTGCACCTGCGAGGCCTGCGCGGGGCTTGTGCGGGGAAGCATCTGCCAGACAGGTGTCTTGGACCCCCAGACAGGCAAGTTCTCCTCCCCTGCCGAGCCGCTCGACCAGCTGGCGCAGCGCTTTGACTACGTCCTGGCCGAGGCGGACGGCAGCAAGCGGCTCCCGCTCAAGGCGCACGCCGCCTGGGAGCCGGTGATTCCCTCTGGCACGGCCAACATCGTCTGGATCGTCGGCGCCTCGGGGTTCGGCAAGCCCATCAACGAAGCCGTCCACCGCCCCGAGCTCTTTTGCGAGCGTTGCGGCTGCGAGCCCACCGACACTGCCACCCCAGAGCGCGTCGCCATGGTGCTCAATGCCGAGCTGCGGATGCTGAACCTCAACAATGCCCGCATCATGCTCAACCAAGTCGACACGCTTGCCGACCCAACGATGGCAGATCGCTTCGAGGCAGCCCTCGGCCGCCCCCTCATCGCCACCAGCCTCAAGTAGCCGGCCCCATCTCCTCAGTTGCGGTGAAATACGGACTGTTTGCGGCCGTCGGGCGGCCAAACAGTCCGTATTTCACCGCAACTGCGGAGGGGGGGTCCGGCACCCCCCCCTGTTAGCGAGGCACGTAGCGGCCGGGTTGGGCTCCGGTGGGCTCGCCGTCGCGTGCCGCCAGCACGCCGTTCACAAACACGGCTTTGGCGCGGCCATGTGCCTCAAAACCCTCGAGCGGCGTGTAGTCCACGGCCTGATGCTGCGTCGCGGCACTGATCGTCCAGCGCGCCTTGGGATCCCACACGCACACATCGGCATCGGCACCCTCGGCAAGACAGCCCTTGCGCGGATACATGCCAAAAACGCGCGCCGGGTTCTCGCTCATCAAGCGGCACAGATCCTCGGGGCCCAGCTGGCCCTCAAAGCTCGTGGCAATCGCGACGGGACGATGTTCCACGCCGGGCCCGCCGTTGGGAATCGCGCGGAAATCGTCGCGCCCGCGGTCCTTTTGCCCGTGCAGGTTAAAGCTGCAATGATCGGTCGCGATCGTATCGATCTCGCCGGCCACAAGCGCCTCGCGCAGTGCCGCACGGTCGCCCGCATGGCGCAGCGGCGGGCTCATCACATATTTGGCGCCCGCAAAGCCGTCCTCGCCCTGCTCCAAATAGCACGTATCGTCGAGCATCAGATACTGAGGGCAGGTCTCGACATAGATATTCTTCTGCCCGCGCGCTTTGGCGGCACGAATGGCCTCGAGCCCCAGCTTGGTCGAAAGGTGCACCACGTTGACCGGTGCGTCGCCGGCCAGGTGCGCCAGATATAGCAGACGGCTCACTGCCTCGGCCTCGCACACGTCCGGACGGCTGAGCGCGTGGCCCTCGGGCCCGTGGATACCCTGCTCAAACACGCGCTTCTGCAGCTCATTCACCAGCGTGCCGTTCTCGCAATGCACGCACAGTATGCCGCCAATACGCTTGAGCTCCTCGAGCACCTCGAGCGTCTCGGCATCGTCCAAGCGCAGGTGGTCGTAGGCAAAGTAAGTCTTAAACGACGAAACGCCTGCTTCACGCATAGCCGCGAGATCGGTGCGGTTGCGCTCGTTCCACTCGGCGAGTGCCATATGAAAGGCGTAGTTGGCCGTGCAGGTTCCGTCGGCGCGGCGATGCCACTCGGCCAAGGCATCGGGCATGGTCACGCCACGATCGGCCGTCGCGTAGTCCACGATGGTCGTCGTGCCGCCGCAGGCAGCCGCGCGCGTGCCGGTCTCAAAGCTATCGGCTGTCCAATCCATGCCAGTCCAGCACTGCATGTGCGTGTGGCCGTCGATAAAGCCGGGAAACACCCAGCAGCCCGCGGCATCCTCGACGGTATCGCCCTCGGCCGGCTCAATCGCCGCGGCGATCCGCACGACCTTATCGCCCTCCATGGCAAGATCGGCGCGGCGAAGCCCCTGGGGCGTCACGAGCGCGCCGTTTTTGATGATGATCATAATTGCTCCTTATTGATTGATGCAGTTGGCCACGTGATCAAAATACGAGCAGGCGGCGATATGCTCCGCTATGCGTCGCTGTCCCTTGGCGGTATCGACGTCCCACAGCTCGTAGGCACGCGCCTCGACCAGCACCACGTCAATATGGTCCTTGAGGATCGAACCGCCGCCGTCCTTGCCCTCAAGACACATAAGTGCATCGAACAGCTGCCTAGGAAAGAGCACCGGGCTCGAAGGCTCGCCGTTGCACGCAAGACGCACCGGATGCTTGCGGCCACGCTCGTCAAATGCACGAACCATAGCCTCAAAAGAATCCGAACTCACGAGCGGCTGGTCGCCCGGCAAAAAGAGGCAACCTTTCCAGTTGCGTTCGACCCCCCACGAAAGGCCCGCGCGGACGCTTTCGCTGCGCAGCTCGCCATCGTGCAGCACGCACGGGCAATGCTTGTCCTCGCAAATCTGGGCGACCTCGGACCAACGCGTCGAAACCACGGCGTCAAAGCCCTGGGGAACCGAATCGATGGTCCGAGCAATCAGCGGCTCGCCATAGATATCGGCAAGCATCTTGTTAGAGCCAAACCGCTTGCCCTCGCCCGATGCCATAATGACGCATCCAAGTTTCATGGTGATACCTCCCCTGAAACCATCGTACCCATAACTCGCGCCGCGGGCATCCACATCGAAAGCGCTTATCCCGCACGCCCGCGATGCAAAAAAGGGGCACCCCGCCGGTTGGCAGAGCGCCCCCTTTACATGGCTTACCTTAATCCGGCTTTAGGCCTGGAACCAACGGGCGGTGTTGCGCTCGTCGAGGGCCTTGAGGGTAGCGGCGGGATCGGCAACCTTCTGCAGGAACA
>CATVQO010000007.1 GCA_958346165.1 uncultured Collinsella sp.
GGTCGGCGGGGCCATTGTGGCTCTTGACAGCGGATTGGGTCATATGAGCGAAAACGGCCGAGAGCGAGCAAGGTGACGTGAAAGAGAAGCGACGCGTACTTTGGTACGCGAGCGACGATTGAACGTCAGATTGCCGCTCTCGGCCGTTTGCAGCGTCGAGCTGTTACGCGGTTTGGTAAAACCGCGTAACTGTATACCTATAGCAATTCAATTTTGCCATCTTTGACCGTCAGCCCCATATTGCCCGAGAGCAGATCGTCCAGGCGCGAGCCCACGAGCTCAAAGCGCCAGCCTTCGCGCAGGGGGCTCTGCTCGGGATGCTCAATATAGTCGGCCAGGTCATCGCGCGAGGCAATGACCGAGGTCGCCACGCCCGAGCGCTCGGCAACTAGGCGAATGAGCGCATACATCAGGTCCGTCACGCTCTCCAACTCCGGAGAGATCTGACGATGCCCGCGCACCATGAGCGGCAGGCGATCGTGCGGGCAGCTCGCGCCGCGCTTGATGGCCATGAGCGCGCCGTCCACGTCGCGCTCCCCCAATTGATCGGTACCGCGAATGCTACGGAACTCCTCAACGCGCACGGGATTGCGCTTAACGAGCGCAAGCAGCGTGTCGTCGGACATGACCCACTTGCGCGGGATGTTACGGCGCTCGGCGCGATCCTCGCGCCAGGCGGCGAGCTCGCGCGCGATGCCCAACTGGTGACGGCTGCACGAATTGATGCGCTTGACCTTACGGAACGCCTCGTGGCGATCGGCGCGATAGTGCGACTCATCGACCAGAGGACGCAACTCGTCGAGCACCCAGTCCACGCGGCCCAGCTCGCGCAGGCGGCTCATCATCTCGGTATAGGCGACGATCAGGTATTTGACGTCATCGATCGCGTACTCAATCTGCTTATCGGTCAGCGGGCGGCGCGACCAGTCGGTCAGCGACTCGGTCTTGGGCAGCGAGACGCCGCAAAACGTCTGCACGAGCGCGCCGTAGGAAATCTGCTGGCGCTCGCCCAAAAAAGCGGCGGCGACCTGCGTATCGAAAATCGGTCGTGGCAGCACGCCCACGGTATGGAGCATGACCTCCATATCCTGCGAGCAGGCGTGGAAGACCTTGGTCACGCTCTCGTCGGCCATAAGCTCGGCCAGCGGCGATAGGTCGTCGATTACCAGGGGATCGACCGCGACGCTCTCAGTAGGGGTGGCAATCTGAACCAAACATAGACGCGGATGGAACGTGCGCTCGCGCAAAAACTCGGTATCGACGGCAATCGCGTCGAACTCACGGGCGCGCTGGCAAAAGTCGAGTAGAGCCTGATGTGTGGAAATGTACATATCAACCCATCGAATAAGGTTAGGCCCGAAAAACACGGGTAGGATATCGGCATTGCCTTACAACTATACTCGGTTAGTCACAGAACGGGAACGTAAGTATGCGCTGCCTTATCATCCACAACCCGGCATCGGGCCCCAGCTCAGATGAAATCTACGCATTCACGCACGCCCTCGCGCAGAGCGGCGACGAGGTCGTGATGCGCTTTATCGGCGATGGCATGGAACCCGAGGACGCCGTGGCAGACGTGCGCGAGTTTGACCGCGTGGTCGTTTCGGGCGGCGACGGCACTGTCTCCAACGTGCTCGACCAGATGCGCGGATGCGGTGTCCCCACGCTCGTCTTCCCCTCCGGTACGGCCTGCCTGTTCTTCAACAACATCGGCAATGCCCCCGAGGCGGTGGCGCTCGCCAAGGCCTGCCGTGCCGGTCGCACGGTCAAAGTCGACATGGGCGAGCTCTTTTGGCTCGACGAGAACGGCAACGAGAAGCGCCACGGCTTCATCATCATCGCCGGCTCGGGCTTCGACGCCGAGATCATGATGAAGGCCGCCCCCACCAAAAACGACATCGGCGAGATCGCCTACTTCCTCTCTGCGCTCGCCACGCCCAACCCTACGGTAGCGCACTTTACGATTGAGCATGACGGCATTGTCGAGGAGCTCGACGGCATCTGCTGCATGGCCGGCAACACCTCGGTCATCCAAAACGACATCAACCTGTTCCCCGACTGCCGTATGAACGATGGCATGGTCGACATTGCGGTCATCGAACCCGTAAAAACTGTGCAGCTTCTACCGACTGTGATCACCGCCGCACTCGACCCCGCCGGCAAGGTACTCGGCCGCCCGCAGTTCAAGATCATCCAGACCAAGGAAGCCAAGATCACCTGCACCCCGTCGCTGGGCATGCAGTTCGATGGCGAGATTATCTCCAGCAATTCGGGCATCTTTGGAGCCCGCGCGCTTCCGCAATGCCTCGACCTCATCGTCGACGAATTCTCCCCGCTCGGAAAATAGGAGGACCCTATGAACGACAATCCCCTGCTCGGCTTTATCATCATCATTTTGGCCATGCTCGTCGGCTATGCGATCAACGTGATCCACCGCCGGAAGAAGTAATTCCACATTGGTATGATATTCATCCAATTATCGTCTCCCCTGCTGTTTATGCATTTGCCAAACAGCGGGGGATTTTCTTTGCGCCCCGTGCAAGGCGCTTTATTCAGGCACGGTAATTGCAGGGCGTCTTTATTAAAGTAAAGCTACAAACCGAGTATAATTAACCACTCATCGCATATTTCATTACGCTTATCGAGTAAGTTTCTTTCATAGATGAATATTGTTTCCAGTTCGTTACGCTAATGGGGTGTCTTTATTGGCTGAAGCTCTCTGGCAACGGAGAGCTTTCGCACGCTGGGAGGGAAAATGAGGAAAACTCACCCCGTCAACGCGCTCAAAAAGCTTGGCATAGGCCTCGCCTTTGGAGCTGCAACCATCATGTCCATGCCGACGTCTGCGCTCGCCTGCACGCAGATCTACATGGGCAGCAAGCTCACGGCGGACGGCAACACGTACTACGGCCGCGCAGAAGACTTTGGCGCACGCTACATCAAGCACTTTGGCATCGAGCCCGCACACAAGGACGGCAGCGAGTACACATCGCTCGAATCCGGCTTTAAGTACAAGTCCAAGGGCGCAACCTACCGCTACACCTTCGTTCGCGACAACCCCTCTCAGTGGGAAGATCGCTATGACGCTTATTCCGAGGCCGGCATCAACGAGAAGGGCGTCTCCTGCTCTGCCACGCTGAGCACCTCCTACAACGAGAAGGCCGAGGAGGCCGACCCCGTCACCGAGGAAACCGGTATCGGTGAGTACAACTACGCCAGTGTCATCTTGGGCGAGAGCGCCACGGCCCGCGAGGGCGTCGAGCTTCTCGGCAGCCTGATCGACGATCAAGGCGTCTGCACCAACGACCAGATCATCATCGCCGACAACAACGAGACCTGGCTGTTCGCCACACTTTCCGCCCATCAGTGGATCGCCATGAAGCTCGCTGACGACGTCGCGTCGCTCAACCCTAATATCGGGAGCCTCAACTACGATGTCGACCTCAATGACACCGAGAATTGCCTCCACTCTGAAAAGATCCAATCCATGCCCGAAGAAAAGGGTTTCGCCAAATACTCCGCTGACGGCAAATTCGATGTCGCCCAAACGTATGGCGAAAGCCTCGCTGATTCCGGCGTAAACCAGTGGTCCCGCTATGTGCAAGGCCGCGATTATTTTGGTAGTCAGCTGACCGAAGGCACAGATTACGACATTATCACAGTAAAGAAGGATGGAAAACCTGACCAAAAGGGAGCCATGGTCAGCGAAATCCAGCCCCTGTTCTTCAAGCCTGGCAAGTCTGGTTGGAGCACTTTCGAGTTGATTCGCGCCTTCGGCAACCGCGGCGAGAACGTCCCTGGCCTCAACGCGAACACTGATGGTGTTTATTGCATCGGCAGCGAGCGCAACACCGAGATCAACCTCTTCCAGATTCGTCGCGGGTATGACCCCGAAGTCGCTACCATCCAGTGGGAAATGCTCTCCCGCGCCGCGTACTCCGTCGCCATCCCGTTGTACTCCGCTCTGATAACTGAGGTCAGCCCGTACTTCAGCGATCAGACCGTCTCCTTCGATCACTGCAAACAGACTGACGTCGTGTACAACGAGGAGCCCGAGAACTCAATCAACTACGTCCTCATGGACATCAGCTCGCTCTGCTTTGAGAACCCTGACACCCTTGGTATCAGCGTCCGCGCCTACCTCGATGCGCTCCAGAACGAGCTCATCGAGCAGAACAAGGAAGTTGACGCCGCCATGCTGGCCGAGACGACCACCGAGGGCCGCACTGCCCTGGCCAACAAGGCCGGCAATGCTGCCACCGAGAACACCTACGTCAAGTGCAAGGCCTTGCTCCAGGAGATGCGCGCCTATCTGAAGGCTGAGAACTTCGACCAGCCCTTCACCCCGAGCGACCTGAACACCGAGACCAACGGCCTCAAGGTGTCCATCACCTACGCCAAGGACGCTCTTGCCACCGACCCGGTAACCCCAGATCAGCCTGGCACTCCCGAGCAGCCTGGTACTCCTGAGCAGCCCGGTACCCCCGAGCAGCCCGCTAAGCCCGAGCAGCCCACCACCAAGCCCGAGAAGCCTGGCAAGTCGGACACCACGACCACGGTAACCACCAACAAGGCGAACACCAAGGGCGGCCTGCCCACCACCGGTGATCGTTTTGATGGCCGCGTGGTGGCTGCATTCGCCATCGCTGGCGTTGCCGTCATCTCCGCGGGCGGTTACTTCCTCTACCGTCGCAATAAGGAGTAACGTCTTAGCTGAGCGGGCAAGGCAGCAATGGCAACCTCGCCCGCTCAGCCCGCTCTTTTGACCGGCGGGAAACCCGCCTGAAATCTTTTTAAAAAAGATTTCCCCGCACACACTTTGCTGTGCTATAGTGCAGCGCAACAGCAACAAGGTGCGACCGCGCCACGGCATCATGAAAGGAGCCACCGACATGAAGAACACGATGAAGTCTCTCAACAACTGGTGGTGGCGTGATGCGAATACGATCGGTCGACAGTGAGTCCCTCACGCCTGCTTTTGCGCTCTAGGTGATTGGAAGGCCTCCGGTTTCGACCGGGGGCCTTTTTCTATCTCGAGCCCGATCGCATTCGCATCACGCGCCTCCGTTTTTCTCTTACACTCCCCTTTTTGAAAGGATTTTCACCATGTCTCAGAACACCACCGCCACCGCCCAGCCCCGCACCGTCCAGACCGCCGACCGCGGCAAACTCGATGTCCGTGCCCTCGTCCTGCTCGCCATCCTGCTCGCCGCCGGCTTCATCCTCAACTTCACCGTCGGCAAGGCAGTCTCGAGCATTTCGGGCGGTATGATCAGCCCCGAGTTCATCATCTCGGCCTTCTGCCTCACCATTCTGGTCGTTCGCCCCAACATCGGTCAGGCGCTCGTCATTGGCCTCATCTCGGCTGCCGTGATCCAGATCACCACCACTTCGCCGTTCGTCGATTTTGCCGCCGAGGGCATCGCCGCCATGCTCATGGCCGGCATCGTCAACGCCGCCGGCAAGAACGGTCAGGTCAAGCCCGCCATCGCCATTGTTGCAACCTTCCTGACCACCTTTGTCTCCGGCGTCATCTTCATGGTCATCAAGATGGCCATGCTCGGCGTGGTAGGCGAGCTCGCCGCCGCCATGCTGCCCGTCGTTGCCATGACCGCCGTCTTTAACGCCATTCTGGTCGGCGCCCTCTACTTGCCCATCCAGAAGGCCCTTAGGCTCAACTAACCCGCTCGGCTTTACGAGCCACCCCATCTTGGCGTTCATTCGTCGCTCGCGTACCCAAGTACGCTTCACTCCTCTTTCGCGCCAACCTGGGGCCCCTCGTAAAGCCGTCTCCGTGCTTCACCACCAAAGACCGTCCCAAACAACGAGCTTTTTTGGGACGGTCTTAAACAACTGGTCATTTAAGAACGTCCCCAATGACTATGAAAGGTATCCATGGAAACGATCATCAACGTCGACGATGTCTCGTTCTCCTATGGCACGCAGACCGAGCAGGCGCTCAGCCACATCTCGCTCAGCGTGAACAAGGGAGATTTCATCGGCATCATCGGACCCTCGGGCGCCGGCAAGTCCACGCTTGCCGCCTGCCTGTCGGGCGCCGTGCCCCACCACTACACCGGCACGTTCTTTGGGTCCGTCATGGTCGACGGCCACGACACCTGCGAGGTCTCGCTCACCGACGTGTCGCAAATCGTCGGCAGTGTGCTGCAGGATATCGACACGCAGATGGTCGCTTCGGTCGTCGAGGACGAGATGCTCTTTGGCCTCGAGAACTTTGGCGTTCCCCACGACCAGATCGAGCAGCGCGTGAGCGAAACGCTCGAGACCGTCGGCATCAGCGACCTGCGCGACCGCGAGATCGCCACCCTCTCGGGCGGACAGAAGCAAAAGGTGGCCATCGCCGCCATCCTCGCCATGCGTCCGCGCGTCTTGGTTCTCGACGAGCCCACCGCGGCACTCGACCCCGCCAGCTCCACGCTGGTCTTCGAGACGCTGCGTGAGGCAAACCGCACACTTGGAATCACCATCGTCGTCGTTGAGCAAAAGGTCGCCCTGCTCTCGGAGTACTGCAACCGCGTGCTCGTGCTCAACCATGGCGAAATCGCGCTGCAGGGCGAGCCACACGAGGTCTTCGCGCATACCGACGAGCTCCGTGCCATCGGCGTCGACTGCCCTCGCGTCACGCGTATCTTCAATAGCCTCGAGGCCGATGGCCTGGTAAGCGGTACCCCCTGCTTGGATGTCGATGAGGCCGAGCGCCTGATTTCGGGCATCGTCGACCCCGCACACGCGGCTATCGAAGCCCAGGCGCCCGCCGGTTCCCCGCATGCACCGTCGTTGCGTCCTCATGCCAAGGACGCCGAACCCGTACTCACCTTCGACCATGTTGAGTTTGCCTATCCCAATGGTGGCGCCGCCGTACACGACCTTAGCCTGACGCTCTATCCTGGCGAGCTCGTGAGCATCGTCGGCCAAAACGGCGCCGGCAAGACTACGCTCACCAAGCTGCTCATGGGCCTGCTTAAGCCTTCCTCGGGCAGCGTACGCGTTACGGGCCTGGACACTGCCGCGGTCCCCACGAGCCGTATCGCCCGCGAGGTCGCGACCCTCTTCCAAAACCCCGACCGCCAGATCTGCAAGGACACCGTGCTCGACGAGGTCGCCTTTGGCTTGGAACTGGGCGGCATGGACCGCGCCGAGGCCCTGCGTCGCGCCCAGCTGGTCATCGATCGCTTTGGCTTGCCGGCCGACGAGGCGCCCTTCTCGCTTTCGCGCGGCCAGCGACAAATGGTGGCGCTTGCCTCCGTCGTAGTGGTTGAGCCCAAGATCGTCGTGCTCGACGAGCCCACGAGCGGCCTTGACTACCGCGAGTGCATGACCGTCATGGAAACCGTGCTCACCATGGCCGAGCGCGGCTGCGCCGTTATCACGGTCTGCCACGACATGGAAGTTGTCTCCGACTTTGCCGAGCGCATCGTGGTAATGGCCGACGGCCGCATCCTCGACCGCGGCCGCACGCACGAGCTATTCTCGAACATCGATCTCATGCAGCGTGCCTACGTTGAGCCGCCCCAGGTCATCGAACTCTCGCGCCGTCTGGCATCTTTCGTCTCGCCCGCTTTTGCGCAGGTGAGCGAGGTCACCGATGTCGTTCGAATTACCAAGGAGATGGTCCACCGTGGTTAACGTCATCGACTACATGCCGGGTGACACGCTGCTGCATCGCCTGAACCCCGTCGTCAAACTGGGCCTCGCCGCCGCCATCATCGTCGGCATCTTCTTGTCCGACGCCTACGTGGCGCTGCTGGGCTTTTTGGCACTCACCCTTGCGCTGGGTGCCTATGCCGGCGTCGTCGACCGTCTGTTCTCGCTGCTCAAGTTGCTGATTCCGCTCGCGCTTATCATGCTGGTGCTCCAGCTGGCCTTTATGCGCGATGGCAACGTGGTGTGGGGCTTTATCACCGACACGGGCCTCATCACAGGATCGAAGGCCTGCCTGCGCCTGCTGGGTGTGGCGTTACCGCTCATCCTCATGCTCATGGTGACCAAGCTCAACGACCTTGCCAACGCCTGCGTCGAGGTGCTGCACGTGCCGTATCGCTATGCCTTCACCTTTACCACGGCGCTGCGCTTTGTGCCGGTGTTTGGTCAGGAGATGAACGCCATCATGGAGGCGCAGACCGCACGCGGCGTCGAGTACGACACCAAGAACCCCATCAAGAAGCTTAAGCTCATGCTGCCACTGTGTGTGCCACTGCTCATCTCGAGCGTGGGCAAGACCGATGCCACAGCCTTGGCGGCAGAACAGCGCGGCTTCTATCTGCGTACGCGCACCAGCTCGTACAAGCGCTACCCCATCAAGGGCCTGGACATCGCCGTGCTCATCGTCAGCATCGCCCTCATCGCCATCGGCTTCCTGTTCTAGTTCACCACCGACAGCAACCGCCCAACGCAAAAGGCCTCGGCTCGCACCAAACGAGCCGGGGCCTTTACTGTTTCACCAGATAAAACCTACCAAAATAAACCTGTCCCTTTTTGGCGGGTCGGAAGCTAGAGGCGGTAGGGAGCGCCGCTACGGATGATGGATTCACGCACCAGGACGTCCATGGCGTCGAGGGTGATCTCGGGCATCTCTCGGTACTTCTGCAGCACCGATAGCTCGGTGCAGGCCAGAATGACGCGGTCGCAGCCGCTACGGGCGAACTCCCACATCACGCGGTCGAACTTATCCATATCGGGCTCACGTCCGGCCTTCACATCATCGTAGATAAGCGACATCACATCGTTCTGACGTTTCTCGCTGGGATAGACGACCTCAACACCCGCAGCCTTACATTCGCGGCCGTAGACGCCCGCGCCCACGGTGCCATCGGTGCCCATGATGCCAATCTTGTGCACCGGCTCGGCCGGCATACTCAGGTTGGGATCGAACTCGCACTCCCCCATCACCGCACCCGCAAGGGCATAACGAACCGACTCACGCGGCATGTGGATAATCGGCACCTTCGTAAACGACTGGATCTGGTCGTAGAAGTAGTGCGACGTGTTGCAGGGAATGGCAATGTGCGCACAGCCCAGCGACTCAAGTGCCTGGGCACACTCTTTCATGGTCGCCAGCAGCTTGGCATGTTCGCCGGTCTTAATGGCCAGCGTGCGGTCGGGCATGGTCGACTTGGAGAGCACCACCATGTCGATATGTTCCTGATCGCAGGCAGCAGCCGTATGACGCACCACCTGGTCGTAGTAATACGACGTGGCCTCGGCGCCCATGCCGCCGATAACTCCCAGCTTTTCCATCGCCGCCTCCTTGGTGACGCTTGCGCAATTGCGCGTATCATACCCGCGCCCGCCCGATGCAAACCGGACGGGCGCCGCACTCATCTACTTGTAATACGTCTTGAACAGCTTAAAGTGGCGCAGCTTGGTGTGCCACATGCGCAGCCAGTGGTTAAAGACAAAGTCGCCCTTCATAAACGAAGGGTCGGCGCCCTTACCTTCCTTGTCCAGGCGATGCACCTTAGCGCGCAGCTCGGGATCCTTGACGTACTTGTCGACGACGCCCATGGGGACGACCATCCACAGGGCCTCGTCCTGCGCCGTCACAAACTCCGGCTCAAACGGGCGGTTGAACACATACTCGTCCACCACATACTTGGCAACGTTAAAGCCGCTGTTGGTAACGTAGTAGTTGCTGCGACCCTGGCGCGTGTTGAAATCGAAGAACTTAAACGAGCCGTCGCGCTCGTCGTACTTAACGTCAAAGTTGGAATAGCCCACAAAGTGAAGGTCCTCGAGCAGCTTGCGCACGCCGCCCATGAGTTCGTCGTTGGGCTCGGTAATGATACAGGCATGGTTGCCGACACCGTGGGGCTGATGCTCCTCGAGCAGCACATGGCCCAGGCACATCATGCGGACCTTACCGTTGCGGTCGGAATAGCTGGTGAGCACGCGCATGTACTCGTCGTTGCCGGGCACGCGATCCTGCAAGATCAGATCGTCGGTGTAGCCGCTGGCATACGAATCGCGAATGACCTGTTCCAGCTCGGCGCGGTCGGCAATCTCATAGGCCTTCTTCTGGCCCTCGAACTCATGCTGCCACCACATGATGCCGTCAGAAGGCTTCAGAATCATCGGGTAAGGAAAATCGATCTGGTCGAGCACTTCGGCAGGCGCCTCACCTTGGGCGTTCAGCATCGCCATGGTGAAGGTAAAGGTATGCGGATAGGGCACACCATGCTTCTCGCACAGCTCGTAGAAGATCTCCTTCTTCTGGCACTGCTCGAGCATGCTGTAGGGCGCGTAGGGAGCGACGATGTTATCCGCCAGCTCATGAGCATCCTTGGCTTGAGCCACGAGAGCGACATAGTTGTCGCCACAGCCCACAAGGACAATCGTCTTATCGGTATGCGCTTGGGCAATGCCGTTGACGGTTTTGAGCATCACGGGCATGGTATCGATATCTACGTTGGGCGTGTAGTCGATAATCTGGCTGCGGTACGCGGGACCCGTCTGATACTTGCCAAAGACCAGACTCTTGACCTGGTACTCCTCGTAGAAGGCGCGCGCCACCGAATAGGCGTTGATGTCGCCACCGAGCAGCACGGGAATGAACTCGCGCTCTGTAAATTGCAATGCCATGGAAACTTCCTATCATGAACTGCCCACACAACGGGCGGTCTTTGCGCAACTGATTTATTCTAGCGTGCCAAACCGCCGGCGCCCAAAGCTCCACCGTATCTATGGCAATCGACGTAATCGTCCAGCACGAAGACGGCGCCCACCGTTGTATGACAATGGGCAATGAACCTACCGTTGTTGTAGGATTCAGCGTATTGACATCTTCGAGCGAAAGGCGCACACGTGCCCCAAGACCATCCGACCGATAATCCCATCCTCAATGCCGCGAGGCGCGAGCTGGCGGAACGTGCGAAAGCGACCGCTCCCCTGTGCACGGCAAACGACGCCTACAACGGACCCGCCCGCATCGTCTCGATCAACACGTCGGCACATAAGGGCACGCGCAAGTCGCCCGTCGCCGATGGACGCGACACCGTCATAGAGCAATTTGGCCTCGCCTCCGACGCACACGCCGGGCATTGGCACCGTCAGGTTTCCTTTTTGGCCGCAGAGTCCATCCAGACGGCGCAGGCACGCGGGCTCGACGTACACGAGGGTGACTTTGGAGAGAACTTCACAACCCGGGGCATCAACCTGCTCTCGCTCCCCTTGGGCACGCAGCTCAAGCTAGGCAGCGAGGTGCTCGTCGAAATCAGCCAAATCGGCAAAGTCTGCCACACCCGTTGCGCCATCTACTATCTCGCTGGCGACTGCATCTTTCCCCACGAGGGCGTTTTCGGCGTGGTGCTAAAGGGCGGAGAGGTCTACGCCGGCGACGATATCCAGGTAATCAAACTCGGCGACGGCACCTGTTCGTTCACCCCCGCCGAGGCCATCGAAGAGATTGAGCAGGCTCGCCAGAAGGGCACGCTGTAGTTATAAAACCCCACGTTGAGATGGCTTTTACAGCCCAAAACTCCTCTCAAACAGGGCTCTGTAACGTTAAAGTTGAACTCTATGGTTTCTCAACAATTCATCATAACTGCAGGTCAAAGCCAAAGCCTCAAGTTCAACTTGACCCTTTGGGACCTTTAAGGTTCAAGTTGAGGTCGAAAGCAGTAGTAGAATACCGTTCGAACCATAACCTACGATTGATTGCAGAGGGACTGGATGCAGCATTCGAATCATCGCACCGCAGCGCTCATTGCGTCGAAGCCGGCTCGTATCATCACGAGCGCCGCGCTCGCCGTTGCGCTGACGGCCACGCCGATGCTCTCCCCCGTTGCGGCGTATGCCGCCTCGCAGGCAACGCAGGACCAGCTTTCCGCTGCCCAGCAGAAAATCGAAACCGCCACGAGTGCCTACAACGAAGCCCGCACCAAGCTCGAGGATCTGCAGAAGCAAATCGACACTAACGAGGCAAGCATCGAGAAGATCGAAGCCGAACTTCCCGATCAACAGGCCAAGGCGAGCTCCGCCATGCGCGATCTGTATAAGTACCAGAAGGGCACCAACCCCATCGTGAGCTTCCTGGTCAACGCGCAGAGCCTGGGCGAGTTCATCACCACCTGCAAGTACACCAACCAGATCACGAGCTCGAGCGTCGACGAGATCGAAGAGCTCAACAAGATGCAGACCGAACTCGAGCAGAACAAGACCGAGCTCGAGCAGGCCAAGTCCCAACTCGAGACCGAGCAGAAAACCGCCGAGGACGCACTGGCACAGGCCCAGCAGCTTCGCAGCGAAGCCCAGGCAAAGGCCGAGCAGGAGAATGCCGCCGAGCTGGCCAAGCTCGAGGCCGACAAGGCCGCTGCCGCCGAGAAGCTCTCGGGCGAGGGCGTGAGCGGCAACAACTCCAACAGCCAGGCCAATAACGCCAACACCACTATCGACACCACGGTGAACAACTCCAATACCGGCAACTCCGATTACGACTCGTTTATCAACGAGTGGACGAGTCGCATCGACAACTACCTCGCCGGCTCCCCCATGGCAGGCCAGGGTTACAACTTTGCCGTGGCAGCCTGGAACACCGGTGTTGACCCTCGCTGGTCTCCCGCCATCGCCTGCATCGAGAGCAGCAAGGGCCTCTATTGTGCCGGCTCCTATAACGCCTGGGGCTGGAGCGCCCGCGGCGGCGGCTGGCGGAGCTTTGGTAGCTGGAGCGAGGGCGTCTCTGCCCACGTTGCCTACCTGGGCGCCAACTATGACTCCACGCTTACCCCGGCAGCCGCCAAAAAGTACTGCCCGCCCACGTGGCAGGACTGGTACAACAAGGTTGCAACCCAGATGAACCGCATCTAAGATCAACGTCAAAGGGCCCCAATTGGGGCCCTTTTTCTTTTACGCGACGGAGGTATCGACGACGCCAGTCGCGTTTGCAATGGCAACAATGATAATCATTGCCAACAAGAGCACACCCATAGCCTTGAGCCAAAGCTTTGCAAGCTTTTTACCGCGGTATCTATCGAGTAGCTCAAACCGCCGGCGAAGGCGGCGTTTGTCGAGCATCACAAAATGGATGAGCACTACGAGACCGTCGACGAAGATAAAATACTCAATCGCGAGAAACCACATCGGGTAGTTTTGGTTGGCGCCCGTAGGATGAAAAACGGCAAAATGGCTTCCGGCAAAGAAAACAAGTAGCGAAAGATAGACGAATGCGTTCCAAATGCGCCCAACGGTGTCGGGAATGCGGGAGAGTAAATTCGGGCGCTCAGGCACCAACGGCAATCCACCCTGAGACTGATCCGTGGGGAGCACGGGCGCAGGGCACACGGCTCGCCGCTCCGGAGGCTCTTGAAAGGAAGCAGCATTCGGCGCGGACGACGCATACGATGCGCGTGCAGCGTGCCCTAGCGCCTTCGCGCTTGCAAAGCGCTTGTCCGGATCGAGCGCCATCGCCATGCAAATAACATCGGCAAGCGAGGCGGGGACGTCACGTGCCTCGCATTGCTCGCGTATGTTCCGACCTGGCTTGGGATCGGCCCCCGTCAGACAAAAGAACAGCAGGGCACCGAGCGCATAGACATCGCTGCGCACGCTCGTCTGGCCAAAACCATACTGCTCGGGCGGCGCATAGGGACGCGTGCCAAACTTAACGGTATCGGCATCGGCTCCCTCGCGCCACACGCGAGCGATTCCCAAATCGATAATCACCAGCGATGAAAACGTCATGCCTGTATCGGGCGTATAGTTTGCGCCCGACACGATGATATTCGAGGGCTTTAGGTCGCGATGGATCACCGGAGCGGCCATCTCCCCCGCCGACGCAAAGCCGGCATGGAGCTCCGCAACTGCATCACAAAGGGCGCCAAACAGCTCACAAGCATAATCGGGCGTTGCACCCAAACGCCCCACCAGGGCCCCGAGCGTTTCGCCTTCGATGTATTCCATGACCACGCAAAGCTCGTCGCCCACGCGGCGGCAATCGACAATCCGAGGCAAGTGCTCGTAACGTCGCCCAGCATGCTGGGCCGCAAACAGGCGTTCATACGCCCCGCCAATCTGGGCCGACGCGTCGATGCGCTTGCGAACAAAGGGGCCAAGAGATCCTCCGCCGGAGCCCTCAAAGTACACGAGCTCGGTCGTCTCGACGTCGGAGTGCTTGAGCACACGGTCTACGCGATAACTGTCATCACGCTCAAGTGACGCCAGGTGTCCGGCGAGCGCAGCAGTCAGCTCATCATCGGAATATGTTGGGCTCTGAGTATCCATAGCGTCCATAATAACGCAGGGCACGGACGCCCCATGACGCCCGTGCCCTGCACGTTCTAAATATCGTGAACACCGCTTCCGCCGGCAGCTAGCTGTTAGCTCACCGTCTCTTCACCAAAGCGATACAGCTCCTCGTTCACCTTTTGCAGGCTGCAGCCACGATCGATACAGAAAATGATGATCGCATCGCGACGGTCCTTACAATTGAGGATGTTGGCACCCGCCGCCGTCAAGGCGCGGTTGGTCTCCTTGAGCGTTAGCGCCATGGCGAAGGCAATCTGCAGCACCTTATTGCGACTCGGATGACGCGCACCGGTAAAGATCTGATAGCCAAAGGTCTCATTGAGATCGGCCATACGAACCACGCGCGAGCGCTCCAAGCCCTTTTCCCGCAGCAGCTGCTTCAGGTAGTCCGAAAGCGACGGGGCGGCAAAGTCGTGCTCCCTGATATAGCCATCGATGTTCGGCGCATCGAGAAGCTCATTGAGCAACTCCTCGGTCAGCTTTTTATCGGACATACGACTTCACCTCCCATACGGCGCAACGGCAGCGACATGCTAGGCCAACACCCAGCTTGCAGTTGCAGACTTATCAAACATGTTGGCAAAATACAGTGCCTTCTTGATATCGCCATCAAAGTAGATATTACCCGCCACAGAGCCACCAGCGGCAAGGGTACCAGACTGCAGCTCATCGGAGCCCTCGCTGTAGTAACCCTGATTCTGCTGAGCGCCGTTGGCGTCCTCGCCCTTCCAGTCGTAGATGTTGTAATCTGCGCCCTCATCGCCATTGTTGACGTACGTGACGTGAATGCCCGTCATGGTCGAACCGTCATAATTTGTGAGGCCGGGCTGGACGGAATCGACAACGACGGAAAGACCGGCAGCCGTGGTCACCGTCGCACCAACCGCCAGGTCAGTCGTAGACTGCTCTTCCTTCTTCGTCTCTTCCTTCTTGTCGCCATCGCCAGCGTCCTCGGTGACGGTCGCCTTATCGCTACCACAACCGGCAAGAAGACCGGCAGTCCCCAAGGCGACGGTGGCGAATGCGTCCAGTGCAGCGCGACGGCTCAGCAGCACTTCGTTTTCGAGCTTTTTCATTATGCATCCTTCCTACGATCCGGCTACCGCGCCGGCACACAGCACATCGTAGAAGGCAGCGAGCTCAAATTCATTAGCTGGGAGCTAATGGGGGTTTGTAAGCCAGATTGGTACTGGATTGAGAAGATGCCTGTTCAGATGGAGCGGTGATTGAGGCTGCAGCTTGATGCCAAAGCGCCCTTGCCGCGCCTCTGGCCGACATTAGCCGCACCCCTCTCACCTGCAAGATGCCCATGAGGGGGCCGCCCGCGAAGATAACGCGCGCATTGTGTTCGACGATTCCGTCGCCCCGCTATCGAATAAAAGGTATGGTCCTAAGATCACTCAGGCAATAAAGCAATAGCGCTGCGGTATATCTCCCCGTGCTTTAAGTCGGCATCAGCCACCTCAGGCAAGCGATTCAAATCACGGCACCCCTATGCCAGCTCGCGAAGCCTCCCGAGCGCCAGCCTGAACCACTCCAGATCGTCCTCATCAGGCACGCTATCGTACTTCCAGTGCGTTATATAGCGCCACCGAGAGAAGACGCCGCTGCCCAGAAGCCCAACGTCGTCTATGGTGTCTATGTCCTCTCGCAGTCCTTCGGCCGTACCGGAGCGCGGATATGCCCCGGCAAAGGCCTCGCCACAGTCCATGTGCCAACCCAGGCCGAACATGTCATGGGCCAACGCGTGGAAGTCGCGGGTGGGACCGTCCAGCGAATCCTCGAAGCGCTTAACGAACCTGCACAGGTCATCACCGTAAACCCCGCCGAACAAATAAGACTCAATCACGTCCTTGCCGCGCAAGGCCTCTAACCACTCGGTCGGAATGCCCTCGTATCCGTACAGGATGCCGGCCAATCCACCGGCCACGCAAGCCGTGGTGTCGGTATCGTCGCCCAGGTTCACGGCGGTCAGTACGCAGTCGTGGTAGTTGTCGGTATGTTCTAGGCACCAGATGGCGGCGTGGTAAGTATCCCACACGTAGCCGCCGCTGGCACCAGCTCTGTCCTCACTCTCGCAGCCGGCGTGCCCGCTGTAAAGCACCTCGCGGGCATAGGCGATCATGTCCACGCAGGCCTGGCAGCAGTCATCGGTAGCGTGGGTGATCGCGCTGACCTCCCTTATGTCGCAGTCGGAGCATTCCATGAACACCATAGGCAGGCAGCGCATGAGCGAGCCGTTGCCCTTGCTGTATTCGCTTGTGAGCCCGCAACCCGTATCGAGCGCCTGCCTGGTGGCGTTGCCGTAGTCGAAGACATTCCCGTCGGCGGTGTATGCGCCTTCGTTTATCCATTTGCGGAACTTGACGAGGATATCGTCGCAATTGATATCGCCCAGCTCGCGGTAGCTGTCGCACAGCGCGAGCGCCATGGACGTGTCGTCGCTCCATGTGCCCGCAGGCTGGTTGTGCGTGCCGCGGCCCACCATGTCCGTGCAGGCAAAGCTGCCGCGCGGCCTGAACTCGTAGGGCACGCCGAGCGCATCGCCCACGGCCATGCCGTACACGCAGTCCCTCACCGTCCGTAACAAGCCCATGGCGCGCACCTAGTTCCAGTTCATGCCGAACTTGCGCGAGCAAAGCACGTCTTTCCAGTGACTCTCGCGCTCGCACACCTCGGCGGTGGTCATCTTGGTGTCGCACACCTCTAGGATGGAGTAGGTGAAGTTTTCCATGATGTACCCAGTTCCGTGCTCGGCCACGATGGCCTTGAACTCCTTGTTGCCGCCAGTCGGGTCCATGGGGTTGGCATAGGCGCTCCAGCGCTGCCAGATACCCAAGTCCGCGCCCGCGTCCTTCTTGCTGTCGCCCGAGGCCGAACCCACGTAGAGTTTCCCCGTCGCGGTGTCGGTGATGCAGTAGACGCCCTTCACGTTGTCCAGCGCCCAGTACCAGTCGGAGCCCACGCTGGCGATAACGGCCTGCAAGGTCTTGTGGTCGATGCACACGTACTTGTAGCCAGGAAAAGGGGCAACGTTGCCCAGGCTCATCGAGTACTCGTACACTACGGGCTCGAAGTCGTGCATCGTGTTCTCGTAGAACTTGTTGTAGATGTCGCGCCCGATAGGCTTCTTCAACTTGATGATGAGGCGCTTGATGTAGGCCTCGTAGTCGGGAAGAAGCGTCAACTTGTAGCCCACGCCGCCCAGCACCTCGGGTACTGCCTTCTCCACTTTGTGCATGCCGCCGAAGATGAAGTACTCGGGCCCGTAGGTGTAGTACTGTGCGAACGAGAGCAGGTAATCCGCATGGTTGAGGTTGTTATTCGCTTGTCCCGTCGCGCTCCTCCACGCGTTCATCTCGTACCATCGCGAGCCGCTATCGGTCTTCTCGGGGGTCGAGGTGTCCTTCAGCAACATGTCGTACGCGCGCACGTTCACGTCGCCAGCGTTCATGTTGAATTTGATCTTTGTCTTCTCTGGGTGCGCCACCGGCATCAAATCCCTGAGCGTTATAACAGCATTTCCCATGTTAATTCCGCCGTTTCAGTTTGAAAAGCCTGTAGGTCGAATCATACCACTCGCTTTCCAGACGAAAATTAGCGCTCGGCTAACCGCTCTGCTGTTGTCGTTTCTTATGGCGAAGAAGAGCATGAAGCCGATAAGCCCCGCGCCCGTGTTTATGCCTTGTTTGGCGATTGTTCGCGATGTGCCCGCACAGCTATTTTTGGTGAATAATCCGAAAGTGAGGAAGATAAGTGCGAATCATCCACGCCACCATCCGTCTCGCCCGCACTCGGGCAATACGCAGTGCCCGCTCCTGATCGGCCGTCCCTAGCGCCGGCGCGAACTCTTAGATGGCGTCTTTTGCGCTCATCACCTTGCGGAAGACGGTCGCGTCCTGCTTGCCGATGGGAATCGCGATCTTCTTGCCGCCCGCGCGTCGCACTCCGTCTTGAACAACATGTCCCATCCGCCCCCTCGCCTCATCCTCAAAAGGCTCGTCGAAGCCTAGCCCACCGTGACGGATTCCCCGGTAAAGGTGCTAATGAGCAGCAGGATAAAGAACGCCAAGTAACTGATGCTCAGCAGATAGGCAGTAACCAAAAAGATGGTCCATCCAACATTGGCCTTACCATCGGCACGACGTTGCTCGCGATTGCGGCAGAGCCAAATCGTCACGCCAATAGCCACAATCAACAGCACGAGCGCCGCTGCGGCCATCCCGGCAAGTGCAAACATCACGCCAATGCTCACAGCAATAACCGGAAGCAACAACAAGCCGCATCCACACCCACCGGGACTATAAACGGCAGTCTGTCGGCGTCGTTCCATCGTCACTCCAACCTCAACATCTTTGAGCACTACAATGCGATAGCCTGCTGGACAGGAACGATCTTATCCAGTTCCGGTTCGATGCGCCTCTTCTCCGCCTCGAGATCAAACGCTATCTGGGCGCGCAGCCAATAACCATCCGTCAGGCCAAAGTAGCGGCAAAGGCGAAGGTCGGTGTCGGCCGTCACACGACGCCTTCCCAAGATAATCTGCCCAATGCGTTGAGCCGGAATCCCGGTCTCCTTAGCAAGGCGATATTGAGAAATGCCCATAGGGACAAGAAACTCCTCTTTGAGAAGCTCACCAGGAGTCACCGGCGGCAGCAAATCGGACGCAGTTTCATCACTTGTGATAATCGACGATTTCGACATTCCAAGCCATCCCCTGTCTCCACTCAAAACAGACCCGATAGCACTCATTAACACGGATGCTATATTGACCAGCGCGATCGCCCTTCAACGCTTCAAGACGATTGCCTGGCGGAACGCGAAGATCATCAAGCGAAGCGCAGATCTGCAGTTGGCGAATCTTCCTCAAGGCGACCCGCTCAAAAGGAATGAACTTCCTAATCCGCACACCCATCGCAAAACGTTCGGTATCCTCATCTTTGTACGATGCAATCATAGTATCGCCTTACGTTAATAACGTCAAACGTTTCTATAGACTTACATCTCTATTATACCGAACATCTGTTCGTGTTCCTAGAACAAGTATCCTTCGGCAATTAAGCAAGCAAAAGCAATCGTTTGTAGACATCGAGGCCTTTGAGCAGAATTTCCTCGTCAAAGAGCATGGTATCAGTGTGAAGGGCGCTCGTGGCATAGGCGGGACAGCCATCCGAATCGCTCGGGTTTTCTTGTCCCTCTGGCACGCCCGTGCCTAGCAAGAAGAACACGCCCGGCAGATGGCGCTGATAGAACGCGAAATCCTCGGCGATTAGCAGCGGCTCGTCCACGAGCTGCAATTCGGGCAGAGCGGGCGCGATTCGGGCAAACAACTCAGGGTCGTTATCGACCGGCGGATAGCCCTCGGCAAAGTCGAGATCATACGTGCAGCCCGTTGCGGCGCAGGCATCGTCCAACACACGGCGCACGCCTTCGCGCGCGCGGTCGAACATGCCGTCCGTAAACACACGCAGACTGCCGGCAACATGGGCCTCCCCCGCCACCGCGTTGCAGACGGTACCGGCCTGCAGCAGGCCGAACTTACCAATGCAGGGCTCGTCGGCACCCAACTCGTCCATCAATTCACGCTCGGCAACCAAGAACTTGGCAGCCGCCAGCGCCGCATCGTGCGATTCGTTTACGGGAACGCCGTAGGTCTTGGCGATATGGATGCTTGTCCCGTGAATGTGCACGTGCGTCTCACTCGAGCGCGCCAGCAATGGACCGGAGCAGCTCGCCAACGTGTTCGCAGGCAGATCGGGCCACACGTGAAACCCGAAGATGCGGTCCGCCCCGTAGCGCTCAAACACCCCGCTCTCACAAACTGTCTTGGCGCCACCGGTCGTCTCCTCGGCAGGCTGGAACACAAAGAGCACGTTGCGCCTAATGGCGCCCGGCTGCTCGCGAATCGTACGGTCGACATACGTCGCGGCGGCAAGTGCCATGGCCATGTGTCCGTCATGTCCGCAAGCGTGCATCTTGCCGGGATGAATCGAGGCAAAGGCCGCTCCCGTCGCCTCCGCGATGGGCAGCGCATCCATATCGGCGCGAATCGCCGTGGCATGCGAGGCACCCGTGCCAGCGTCGAAGAAAGCGCACACGCAACTAGGGCACGGATGGATCACCTCGCAGGCAAGCGGAGCGAGCACGCCCTCGATATAGGCGATAGTTTGCGGAAGATCGAAGTCGAGCTCCGGAATGCGATGCAGGTCGCGACGATAGCGACGGAGTTCTTGGAGCTCGGTCATGGGGATTCCTTTCATGGGGCAACTCAGTTGTCACCTATTGTGACGCAGGATTGTGGCGCCCTCGTTTCTAGCATGATGCTGCATTTTTTAAACGTTATATACGAATACTCTTGTTTGGTAAAGTGCAACGTGGTAGGGTCTTTACCACTTGATAGAGGCGCGGGCACGAAGAGCCGCGGGCGAGTCGGCAGACTTTGACCCCGCGGGGAGGCGAAACCCGCCGAACTGGGTTTTTCGGGCACGAACAGCCTGGTGGGCCTGCGGGAAACACTCGCAGGACTGTCTGCAGCAATGCGGGAGCGCTATCCGGACATTGGGTCCACGCTATGCGGATTCGATGCGCAGATGGCGCCGTCTGGATAGCGAGGTTTACGGGACATGGCATTGACCCCCAACGAGGCATATGCGGCCAAGCAGCCGTTTGTGGACAAGGAGACACTCGAGCATATCGTCGAGCAGTTCCCCACGCCGTTTCATCTATACGACGAGGCGGGTATCCGCCGCAACATGCAAGAAGTGCGCGACGCCTTTGCGTGGAACCCGGGGTTTAAGGAGTACTTTGCCGTCAAGGCCAACCCCAACCCGGCCCTTATCTCAATTCTCAACGAATACGGCTGCGGCTGCGATTGCTCGAGCTATACCGAGCTCATGATCGCCCGCTCGCTGGGCATCACCGGCCATGACATCATGTTCTCGTCCAACGACACGCCGGCGGCAGACTTTGAGCTTGCCGACAAGTTGGGCGCCATCGTCAACTTCGACGATATCAGCCACATTGAGTTTTACGAGCGCGTCGCGGGACCCATCCCCAAGACGGTGAGCTGCCGTTTTAACCCGGGCGGCCTGTTCCAGCTTTCCAACGGCATTATGGACAACCCGGGCGATTCCAAGTACGGCATGACCACCGAGCAGCTCTTTGATGCCTTCCGCATGCTCAAGGCCAAGGGCGCCGAGGACTTTGGCATCCATGCCTTCCTTGCCAGCAACACCGTCACCAACGATTACTACCCCAAGCTCGCGCGAATCCTCTTTGAACTTGCCGTGCGCCTGGAGCGCGAGACCGGTGCACATGTCGCCTTTATCAATCTGTCCGGCGGTGTGGGTATCCCCTACCTGCCCG
>CATVQO010000008.1 GCA_958346165.1 uncultured Collinsella sp.
CCCATGGCTGCCTCCCATCAACAGGTAGCGTGTGTCACTTTTGATGATGGGGGAGTGTGCGATTCTTCGCGATACCCAGACGGCTCAAGGAGTCTCCACAACTGGGACACATGGCCCATTTTTGACTAGTCATTGGGGACGTTCTCAAACGACTAGTCGCGGGGGACACTCTTCGGCCACTCATTGGGGACGTACTTAAATGAGTGGTAGTTGGGGACACTCCTGGCCGAGCTAGAGATCGCGCGCGTCCCTTCTGGTCCATGCGGCTCAAAATCGCGGCGTGATGTGGACGGCTGGGGTCGAATTGGCAGCATTTCGAGCTCGGCTTCGATATTGAGACTGGTTCTTTATTAAAATAGATTTCCAGACAATTGAGAGTGGGGGTTAACCATGAGGGGCATGGGAGACACAACCGCATATTTGCGTCGGGGCATTCGGGAGATTATATGCCTGGCGCTGTTCTTCTTCACGTTTTTGGCGTGCGAGTATCTTTTTGATGTGCGCATGGCCGAGTTCGTGTCTCCGAACGAGGTCGTTATTTATGAGAGCCTTGTCATCGGCGCGAGCGTGATTGGCTTTTTTGTGCGTCCCATTCTGTACTATCGCCGTCCCCATGCTATCGACGCAACGAGTGACGTCACGGGCGTTTTGCTGGTGGCGGCATTGCTGCTGTTGATTATGACGGTTCAGGTTGAGGTGGTAATTGCCGGCGGTTTGGTGGCGTGCTGCGCGCTGGGCTACTGCGGATCGACTGCCCATGCAAATTTTGCGAGGCGCTTTGCGCGAACGCCCTGCTTGGCGCGCGCCGCCGCACTTTCTTACGCCATGGGCGTTCTGGTGCAGGTTCTCAACCACATGGTGATGCCTGTCGGCATTCCTCAGCAGGCTGTTCTGGTCGTCTGTGCGATCGCGCAGGTGGCGTTGCTCCACGGTGCCCGACGCGCCAAGCTGCGCGACGAGTCCGACCCCAACTTTGAACCCAGTGCTGCCGGGCTTTCGGTAGATGCTCTGGAATATGGCGCCAAGTGGCATGACGATCCCGAGGCAAAGGCGGCATTCCGTCGCGCCGTAGTTCGCCTGACCGTGGCGACGGCGTATCTTTCCAGCGTATTCGCCGCTCTCAACGCGGGCTTCACGACCCTGCATGCTGTCGGAGCCGTCGATTTGGGCGATTGGCCGCGCCTGCTGCTTGTCGTGAGCTCGTTGGCCGCTGGCGCACTATTTGACCTGCACGGCCGTTCGTATATGAATATTGGCATGACATGCGCCGCCATGTTGTCCACGCTTTCGTTCTTTGTGCTCATTGTCGACGGCAATGGCGGCAACGAGCTCGCTGCCACGATCATCTTTTATTTGGGCTCGGGCTTTTTCGTGGTGTTCTTTACCACAAAATATGCCGCTGTCTCGCTCTATGCGCGCTGGTCATATTTTTGGCCGTGCATGGGTCGCGTCGTCAACAACGTGTGCTCGATGCTCGTGACGGCGCCGGCGGTGGCGATCATCTCGAGTTACAACGTGCTGGCGGCAGTGAGCGTCGTGCTCGTGCTGTTTGTCGGCATCGCGATTTCGCTGTTGGGACAGTTTGGACAAGACGGTGAGGGCGAGGCGACGCACGGCGGGCTGGCGCTTGCCACCGACGATCTTGGCGTGAGCTGTGAGCCCGGCCAGGCCGACACGGTGCCCCTGGAGACGCCGGAGCTTTCGTTTGGCGATCGGCTCGATGGCTTCGTTGCCGCCTTTGGGCTCACCAAGCGCGAGCGCGATGTTCTGGAGGCACTGGTCGTTTCGGACGACAGCGTGCAAGACGTGGCGGCGGCACTCTTCCTTTCGCGCTCCACGCTCTATCGCCACATCGCTTCGATTAACAAAAAGACCGGTGCCTCCTCGCGCGTAGCCCTCATCAACTTCTTCTGGTCCTGGACACCCCAAGACTAGCTAATCCCCTAATAAGTTGCGGTGGAATAGTCCCTAAATCAAAGTCGTGGGACTTTAAACAGGAACTATTTCACCGCGACTGCTGAGGGGATAGGCTGCAGCGGCGGCAGAGGCAACGGCAGCGGCAGAGGCGTTGGCAGCTGTGGCAGTGACAACGGCAGCTGGCATGGTGTTTTCCGCTTGCTTGCTACAGCAGCTCGCCGTGGCGGGCGATGTAGCGGTGCTTGGCCAGTTGGGTGAGCGCGATGTAAGCGGCAACAATGCCGATGAGCAGCGCGAAGAAGCTCGGCGGCAGCGGCATGAGGCCCAGCGCATCGGCGATGGGGCTTGCCGGCAGCCAAGTGACAAGCGCCAAGCCCAGGACGGTGAGCACGCACAGCGCGGGGGCGGCGTGGTCGCACGGGTTCGGCAGGCGCGGCGAGCGCAACATGTGGACCACGAGTGTCTGCGACCACATGGACTCGACAAACCAGCCGCTCTGGAAGAGCGCAGCAAAGGTCGCCATACCCGCGACGTCGCCCGCGGCGGCAAGCTCGGACCAGCTTGCGTCCACGGCGGCGGGGCACACGACAAAGAAGAGCGCGGCGAAGGTCACGATGTCAAACAGCGAGCTCACGGGGCCCAGCTCGAGCATAAAGCCCTTGATGGACGCGGCGTCCCAGGCACGCGGGCGGGCAGTCCAGGCGTCATCGACGGTGTCCCACGGCAGTGCGATGCACACGATCTCGTAGACCAGCGACAGCAGTACCAGCTGCAGGGCGCTCATGGGCAAAAACGGCAAGAACAGGCTCGCGACGGTCACGGACAACACATTGCCAAAGTTGGAGCTCACCGTGGTCTTGAGGTACTTGAGCAGGTTGCCGTAAGTGCGGCGGCCTTCGATGGTGCCGCGCTCGAGCACGCCCAGGTCCTTCTGAAGCAAGATGATATCGGCGGATTCCTTGGCAATATCGACGGCCGAATCGACCGAGATGCCGCAATCGCTCGCACGCATGGCGGCGGCGTCGTTGATGCCGTCGCCCATAAAGCCCACGGTGTGGCCGAGCATCTCGCGCATGACACGTACCAGGCGCGCCTTCTGCAGCGGCGAGAGCTTGGCGAAGAGGTGGGTTTTCTCGGCGCGCTTGGCAAGTTCGGCGTCATCGAGCGCATCGATCTCGGAGCCGAGCAAGACGTTGCTCGCATCGATGCCGATCTGCGCGCAGACGGTGGCGGCGATGCGGTCGTTGTCGCCGGTCAGGACCTTGACCGCTACGCCCTTGGCCTCGAGGGTGGCGACGGCGCCCGCGGCACTCGCCTTGGGCGGATCGAGGAAAGCCAAAAAGCCCATCAGCACCATGTCGCATTCGTCGGCAATGCCAAACTCGCCCACGCAGCGCGGATCGGTCTTCTGTGCCACGGCAATCACGCGCAGGCCCTCGGCGTTAAGATCGGCGACCTGCTTGCGAATCTGGGCGAGCTTGTCTTCGGCGAGCGGCCGGGCGATGCCATCGACCTCGACAAAGGAGCAGATCTCGAGCATTTCCTCGGCAGCTCCCTTGGTAACCATCTGGGTTTTGCCTTGGGCGTCGGAGACAACTACGCTCAGGCGACGGCGCGAGAAATCGAAGGGAACCTCGTCGACCTTGGTGTAGCGGTCGCGCAGGCTCTGGCCCAGCATGGAATCGGGTGCGACGGTCGAGGGTGTCACATCGGCACGGTCGATTACGGCCAGGTCGATAAGATTTTTGAGGCCGGTCTGGAAGAAGCTGTTCAAAAACGCATGGCGCAGCACGCGCGCGTCCTCGTTGCCATCGGTGTTGAGGTAGCGCTCGAGCACGATGCGGTCTTCGGTGAGGGTGCCGGTCTTGTCGCAGCACAGGACGTCCATGGCGCCCAAGTTTTGAATCGCCGGCAGCTCCTTGACGATAACCTGGCGACGGGCGAGGTCCTTGGCGCCCTGCGACAGGCTTGTGGTCACGATGACGGGGAGCATCTGCGGCGTGATGCCCACGCCCACGCTCGTGGCGAACAGCAGCGCGTCGATGACGTTGCCCTTGGTGGCGGCGTTGATGGCAAAGACGGCCGGCGCCATAACGAGCATGAGGCGTACGAGCAACATGGAGACGCTCGAGACGCCGCGGTCAAACGCGCTCTTTTCGCCGCGCCCGTTGAGTATCTTGGCGATGCCGCCCAGGTAGGTGTCCGAGCCGGTGGCAACGACAAGCGCCATGGCGGTGCCGTTTTGCACGGAGGTGCCGGTAAAGACGATGTTCTTGCAGGCAGAGAGTGGCAGTGCGGAGCCGTCGGCGCCCTCGACGACGGTGGCGGCGGTGGTCTTCTCGACGGCCTCGCTCTCGCCGGTGAGTGCGGACTCGATCACAAACAGGTCGCGCGCGGTGATGATGCGGGCATCTGCCGGCACCATATCGCCGGCAGAGAGGCGGATTACATCGCCGGGGACGAGCTCGTCGAAGGGGATCTCGATGCGCCCGCCGTCGCGCAGGGCGGTGCAAGTGTTGGAGACCAGGTCCTTGAGGGCCTCTGCCGCATTGCCGCTGCGGGCTTCCTGGATAAACTTCATGCCGCCCGATACCAGCAGCATGATGCCGATGACGATGACCGTGGAGGGGTCGCGCTGCGGTTCGGGCACGGCGAGCACGTCGATGTAGAGCGAGACCAGCGCGAGCGCGGCGAGGATGCCGGCGAAGGGATCGATGAAGGCGTCGGCGATGCGGCGGGCGAGCGTCTTGGTCGGTGCTTCGATGGTGTTGGGGCCGGAGGCGTCCAGGCGCTCGGCTGCCTGCTCGGCGGTGAGGCCGTTTGCCGTGGCGTCGAGCAGTACGAGGGCGTCCTCGGCACTATGGGTGGCGGCGAATATGGTGTTCTTGGACAGGCCGGTATGAGCGGCAGGGCGCGCCGTGCGGCGGCGCTTGGAGATGGCTTCGAGTACCGTGACGGTTTTGAGCATCAGCATAGGGTCCTCCTTGTTGAGGGGAGTTAGCGTACGTGTCGTATTTGCTTCAAAAAACCTAGATGTCGCTCACGTCAAGCTCTTGAGCCCACAAAGGGTGCAGCGCGCCTTTGCGGTGGTTTTGGTGATCTGCCGGTGGCGTTTATGCGTGTGCGGAGTCCTCGCGGCGTGCCGAGGGTGACATGCAGGTTTTTCGACTAGGACTGCCTTCCATGGCACACCTCCTAAAGGCTGAGCGCAGCGCGCTTTGGGTATCTCGTACCCCTTTTTAATCCGCCCGTATTTTTGATGAGGGGGTTTGACATGTCAACCCCATTGTTCGGAAAACCATTCCCCCTGACAAAGCCTTTACAGAATGCCGTGGCCCCAAAGCGCGCCCGCATCTACGCTTCGCCTGCGCTAAACTGGAAGGCACGTACGCGATTACGAGAGGAGCCCGCATGGAGGCTTACAAGCAAGAGTTCATCAAGTTTATGGTCGAGTCCGACGTCCTTAAGTTCGGCAGCTTTACGCTCAAGAGCGGCCGTCAGTCCCCGTTCTTTATGAACGCCGGCGCTTACGTGACGGGCTATCAGCTCAAGAAGCTGGGCGAGTATTACGCCCAGGCCATCCACGATAACTTTGGCGACGACTTTGATGTGCTGTTTGGACCGGCCTACAAGGGTATTCCGCTGGCCGTCGTGACCGCAATTGCCTACCACGAGCTGTACGGCAAGGAGGTCAAGTACTGCTGCGACCGCAAGGAGGCCAAGGACCACGGTGCCGATAAGGGCAACCTGCTGGGTTATGAGCCCAAGGACGGCGACCGTGTGGTCATGGTCGAGGACGTTACCACCAGCGGCAAGTCCATCGACGAGACCTATCCCAAGGTCAAGGCTGCTGCCGATGTCGAGATCAAGGGCCTGATCGTGTCCCTCAACCGCATGGAGGTCGGCAAGGGCGGTGTGACCACCGCGCAGAAGGAGATCGAGGCCAAGTACGGTTTCCCCGTCGCGAGCATCGTCTCCATGGCCGAGGTCGTCGAGACCCTCTACAACCACGAGATCGACGGCAAGGTTGTCATCGACGACGAGCTCAAGACTGCCATCGACGCCTACTACGAGCAGTACGGAGCACGTTAGTTACGGCGTTTTACCAAACGCCGTAACTGCTCGACGCTGCGCGGGCCGCATTTGGACAATCTGACGTTCAACTTCAAGGGCGCGACCAGAAGGTCAGCGCCCTTTCGTTTCACGTCACCTTGTCTCAAATGCGACCCGCTCGCTATCCGTTCTCTACCTGCGGCGTCGTCTTGCTCCGAATGCGGCTCGCTCGCTGTCGTTGCCGAAACATCGGCGTTGCCGGACTAGTCATTGGGGACGTTCATAAATGACTACTCAGGAATGAGCGTGGATAATCTCCCGTTTTTGGCCTGTGTGCAGGCTCAAAGTGGGAGATTATCCACGCTCGCTTTAATTTGCCTGGGTTGCGATGCCTATCTAATCGGCTCGGCGTCTTCCCTGAGAATCGAAAGATACTCTTCATACCCGTACTGCCGGTATCTCTGTCTTGATTCGTCGAGCGGACGGAGGATACCCAATTCTTCAAATGATTTGACGAGCGAGCTCGCGGTACTCCTGCCGATATCGAGTTGGGCAGCGATGAATGCGGTGTCGACGATGGGGTGCTCTTCAAGAATGCCCAACAGCCTTTGCCCGTTTGCAGCAGTCCTTCCGAGATTTTCGGTAATGGTTGCTGTGGAACGGTTATGGAGGTCAACAAGGTTTTTTAAAGACCCTACCGAGTCCTTCGCACTCTCGAGAAGACTGTTGCAGAAAAACTCTATCCATTCCTCGTAAGTGCCTCTCTCCCTTACGGATGTGAGTTGCCGGTAGTACTCGCTTCGATTTTTCTTGAACTGGAACGATGGATAGAACAAGCAAGAATGAAGAACGCCATCATTGATGAGCATAAGTGTAATGAGAAGCCTGCCCAGGCGACCGTTTCCGTCTAGGAATGGATGGGCAGTTTCAAATTGGTAATGGACGAGCGCCGCCCGCACAATCGGATCCATTTCGACTTGAGGCTCATTGATAAAGCGTTCGAGGTCCTGGAGCGTGTTGCTCAAATCTTCAATGTTTGGAGGGACAAACGATGCGGTTGCAATGGTGCAGCCTGAGGGGCCAATCCAGTTTTGTGAGGAGCGCAGCTCGCCTGGATTCTTCTCCGTTCCGCGCACTCCGTCCAGCAGGACCGCATGAACTTGCCTAAGAAGTCTCGTGCACAAGGGCATCTTTTTGAGCAGTTCTACGCCGCGGTCGACAGCACGGACGTAATTCACGACGTCTGCGACATCTTTATGATGGAGTTGTGTTTGCGATGGACTAAGTAGGTCGTCAAACGTGCACTGGGTTCCCTCAATTTGCGAAGAAAGGAGTGCTTCTTTGCGCACGTACATTGTCAGATACATGTCGGCGTTGGGAACAAAGTAGAGCATGCCTTCAAGCTCTCCAAGCTTTCGTGAGCATGCGGAAAGCGTGCGATAGGTTTCCTCGGTGAGGTTTAGCTGCCTCGATGATTGCAAGGGCGTTGGAAAAAACGAATAGTAAGCCAATTTCCCCGATAGATTATTGCGGAGCGTTCCCTGGCCGTTCTCCTCGATTTGCATCGCGCCCTCCATATCTTTAGTGCCGGAAACTCGTTATTAGGCTAATCATATCAATTCTAATAACGAGTTTAAGGATTAAATAGTTATTAGAATTGATGTAAACAATCTAATGACGAGAAGTCGTTATTACTTGACCATGGAGCTCGGCTTGGTACAGGGGGTCATCCAAAATGAACGTGGATAATCTCCTGTTTTTGGCTCGGTGACGGCCTCAAAGTCAAAGTGGAAGATTATCCACGCTCGTTAGTTAAGCGTCCGAAAATCCACACTCGCCAAACCTACCAAAAAGGGACGGGTTTATTTTGGCACGTTTCGGTCGGTATCAGGAAGTGCCAGGGACGGGGCGGCGGCAGGACTCGAGAGCGAAAAGAAGTATCGGGTTTGGTGCGCCCGCTTCTGCCCGTCCCGTGCGCAGACGATACTCGGCTTATCGACCCGCGATGCAAAGGAGATGCTCGTCCCACGAGCACTACCGGGAAAGGCTCGCGATTCGAGTCCCCACCTTAGCATTTGAACCATTTGGCACTATAATTACCGTAGGCATGCGCACAACGTTGCGCTTAATCAAGAGGAGAAAACGTATGGGTCTGTTTGACATGTTCAAGAAGAAGGCTGAGCCCGCGGCTGTCGCTGCTCCGGCCTCCATCTCTGCTTCTGCTGGCGCCGACGTGCTGTGCTCGCCCGTCAAGGGCAAGGTCATCAAGATGGCTGACGTGCCCGATCCCGTCTTTGGTGGCGAGGTCCTGGGCAAGGGCTGTGCCGTGTGGCCCGAGGATGATCTGGTCTACGCTCCCTGCGACGGTAAGGTGACCGTCACCATGGGTCACGCCGTGGGCCTGCAGTCCGATAGCGGCATCGAGGTTCTGGTGCACGTTGGTGTCGATACTGTCAACATGAACGGTGACGGCTTCGAGGGCTTCGTCAAGGCTGACGACGTCGTGAAGGCCGGACAGCCCATACTCAAGATCGACCGCGCCAAGATCGCTGCCGCCGGTTACAAGGACTGCGTCGTCGTGGCCGTGTCCAACACCGCCGAGTTTGCCGATGTCGAACTCGCCGTCGAGGCCGACTCCGCTGTCGCCGCCGGTGACGCCATCGTTAAGGTCGTCCGCAAGTAAACTGCGGCATCCAAAGGATGTGCAAGGGTGGTCGGGTTTTCCGGCCACCTTTTTTATTGCATCGCGGGGAAGCGTTTTATTGCACGTTGGGCGGGCTTGCAAACCGTTCGGACGCTAAAACGAACCGACCGCGCCTTCGCGTTGCCGAGGGTGTTCATAAGTGGATAGTATGGGCTTACTTATTACAACGTGCGCCGCGTCTGGGAAGCGCAGTGCCGCTCATTGGGAGGAACAACATGAAAAAGAAGCTGCTGCTTGCGCGCCCCTCATGGCCGTCTTGGTTGCATGTGTGGTCGTGCTTTCCGGTTGCGGAGGCCCTTCGATCGAGGAACTCATCACGGAGGATCTTACGACTCAGTTTGACGAGGTCAAGAACGGTGGCGACGACTTCCTCTCTGGTCTGGAGGAGGCTTCGGGCGACGAGTTCGAGCAGCTGGGTATCGATCCCAAGGAGTATGCCAAGACCTATCTCGAGGGCTTTGACTACAAGATCGGCGACGTGACGGTCGACGAGGACAAGGGTGTCGCGACCGCCGAGGTCTCTATCACATGCAAGTCTATGAACAAGATCGTCGAGGACTTCTCCACCCAGTATCAGGAGAAGGTCGCTGCGCTTGACACGGTTCCTTCCGATGACGAGCTGTACAAGATGGCCGGTCAGGTTATGGTCGATGTGACCAAGGCCACCGAGCCCAGGAAGACCACGGTTATCTTCAAGTACACCTGCAACGACGATGGCGAGTGGTCTGCCGACGACTCCGTCAACTCCGAGATGATGGATGCAATGCTGAGCTAGGGGGTTACGGCGTTTTACCAAACGCCGTAACTGCTCGACGCTGCGCGGTCACCAGAGCGACAACTTATCATTCAAAGAGGACGGCATGACCAGAAGGTCAATGCCGCCTTGTTTCAAGGCGCCTTGCTCGCTCTGGCGGGCTTTCGCTGTCGTTGCCAAGGCATCGGCGTTGCCTTGGTTGGCTTAAAGTGGCACTTTTACCTGCGACGTTGCCATCGCTGAAGTAGTCATTGGGAAGGCGGCAGTTGGGGACGTTCCTTTTCTGCCGGCAGTTGGGGACACTCCTTGTGCCAGCGTTGCATCGAGTGCTTGGGAAACCGCGACCCGGTTTTTGGCCGAATAGTGGGTCGCATTTTCCGGATGGGGTGGGTTGCGGAAAGTGCGACCCGGAATATTGCTCTGAAACGGGATGCCGTTTCCCCGACGTGCCTCAAACGGAAAGCGCATCCCATTCCGGAGCTCCAAAACGGGATGCGCTTTCCGCGCGGAAGAATTGTCGCAGCTGCGTTAGGCAGTGTCGCTCGTTACTCGCCCAGGATCAGCGCTGCGAGCTCGTCCTGGGTGTCCACCACGTAGTCGGCGCCGGCGGCTTCCAGCTCTGCGCGGCCGCGGAAACCCCAGCTGACGCCCGCACTCTTAAGGCCGGCGTTGTGGCCGGTCAGGATATCGACATTGGAATCGCCTACGTAGAGCGTGGTCGCCGGGTCGGCGCCTAGCTCTTCCATCACATGCAGCGTGACGGGTGCTTCGGGCTCGGGCGGAAACGCATCGACACGGCCCTGCACCAGCGCAAAGCGCTCGGAACCAAAATACTTTTCGATAAGCGGAGCCGCCGAGACGTGGTCCTTGTTAGTGAGCACGGCAAGCTGAACGCCCGCGGCGCGCAAGCGGTCGAGCATCTCGATCGTGCCGGCATAGGGAGCGGTGTGGTCTTCCTTGTGCTCGCCGTAGTAAGCCCTAAACTCGGCAAGCGTCTGCTCAAACATGCGGCCGTCGCCTGCGTACTCGGCGGGCATAAAGCGCTCAACCAGCTTGAGCATGCCGTTTCCCACCTTGTAGCGGTACTCGTCAACGGCAAACGTGGGCCAGCCGTGCGCCTCGCAGGTATGGTTGCCGGCGGCCGCCAGGTCCTCGAGCGTGTTGAGAATGGTGCCGTCCAGGTCAAAGATCACATGGGAAAAAGCTGCTGCCATGGGTGCTCCTGCCGCTTGAGTTGTAAAACGCACCCCATGATACTGGGCATGCGTGCCGGGCATGTTTGGAATCTGAATATCTTTAATAGCCCTGAGCCTTTGTCGTTAGCAAATTCTCGGCAGCTGCTCTCCTACGAGCATGTCGAGGATGCGGGTCGAGCCCCAGCCGGTGCGCACGCGCACGGCGGGATGGGCGCCCTCGGCAAGTGGCAGCACGCGGCCGATGATGGCGGCATTCTCGCCGTAGCGGGCGGCGCGCATGGCGGCCAGCGCCGCATCGGCTTGTTCGGCCGGCACGACGGCAACCATCTTGCCCTCGTTTGCCACCTGCAGCACATCGTAGCCGAGCATCTCGCAGGCGGCCTGCACGTTGGGACGCACGGGCACGGCATCCTCGTCGACCTCCATGGCAACATTGCTGGCCTGGGCAAACTCGTTGAGTGTGGACGCCAAGCCACCGCGCGTGGGGTCGCGGAAGCAGCGTGTGTCGGGTGCTGCGGAAAGCACATCGGCAATCAGGTGGTTGAGCGGCGCGGCGTCGCTTTCGATGGTGCTCGAAAACGCCAGACCCTCGCGCTGACCCATGATGGCGATGCCGTGGTCGCCCAGTGTGCCCGACACCAGGATGACGTCGCCGGGCCGGCAGTTTGCGCCACTGAGTGCCACGCCCGCGGGTACCTCGCCCACACCGGCGGTATTGATATAGACGCCGTCGGCCCCGCCGCGCTCGACCACCTTAGTGTCGCCCGTGATTATGGACACGCCCGCTTCGTGCGCCGTTTCGGCCATCGTCTGCACAATCTGGTGGAGCTTATCCATGGGATAGCCCTCTTCGAGGATGAAGCCGCACGATAGGTAGCGCACGTTGGCGCCCGAGGTCGCGACGTCGTTGACGGTTCCGCACACGGCGAGGCGGCCGATGTTGCCGCCGGGGAAGAACTGCGGCGAGACTACAAAGCTGTCGGTCGACATGGCGATGCGCCCGCTCGCGGGCAGCGTGGCGACGCCGGCGTCGTTGCCTTCGAGCAGCTCGGGCGACCCAAAGGCATCCAAAAAGACCTCATCGATGATGCGTTTCATCATCTGGCCGCCGGAGCCGTGGCCCAGCAGGACGGTGCTATCGGTAACGCTATGGGACATATCGAAAACTCCAATCGTGGGTGGTGCCGGTGTGCGGGTGTGTCCGGGCTAGTTGCGGTAGCGGTAGTACGCCGCGCAGCTGCCCTCGGAGCTCACCATGCAGGGGCCGACGGGATGTTCGGGCGTACAAGCGTGGCCGAACAGGGGGCAGTCGCTCGGCGTAATGGCCCCGCGCAGCACGTCGCCGCAGCGGCATCCGCGCGGCTCGACCGTCGCCTCAACGGGCACGTCAAAGCGAACGCGGGCATCAAAGCGCGAGAACTCGGGGCGGATGGAAAGGCCCGAGTTGGCAATCAGCCCCAATCCACGCCATGTGGTATCGCACGGCTCAAATACCTGCTCGACCAGCTGGCGCGCCACGGGATTGCCGTCGGCATTGACGCCACGACGGTAGGCGTTGTCGATTGCGGGCTGCCCCTCAACAACCATTTGGACCAGCATGCAGATACCCTGCAGGATATCGACCGGTTCAAATCCCGTGACCACGCCCGGGGTATTGAATTCGTCGACCAAAAAGCTAAAGGGCGCCAAGCCCGTGATGGTGGCGACGTGTCCCGGCAGGATAAAGCCGTCGATGGCGGTCTCGGGATCGTTGGCGATGGCGCGCAACGCCGGCGGCGTGGTCTTGTGGGCGCAATAGACCGAGAAGTTCAAAAGCCCGCGCGCTTCGGCCTCCAAGATGGCGGCGGCGATGGTGGGCGTTGTGGTCTCAAAGCCCACGCCCATAAAAATGACCGGGCGATCGGGGTTTTGCTTGGCAATGTCGAGCGCGTCGAGCGGGGAATAGACGATGCGAATATCGCGCCCTGCCGCCTTTTGCGCAGCGAGTGAGGTGGACGATCCGGGCACGCGCATCATGTCGCCAAAGGTGGTGATGATGGCGCGGTCTATGTTGGCGAGCGCGATCGCGTGGTCGATGTCGCGGTTGGCGGTGACGCAGACGGGGCAGCCTGGGCCGCTCAGCAGCTTGAGCCCGGCCGGCATAATGGAACGAAAGCCATAACGCCCGATGCTCACGGTATGCGTGCCGCAGACTTCCATAAGGTTGATGGCGCGGTCGCCGACAAGCTCATGAATGCGCTCGATGAGCTCGCGAGCCAGCTTGGGATCGCGGAATGCCGAGAAGTCGATACCGGAGCGAGCCGGCTGCTCGGGCGCCACTAGTAAGCCTCCGCCGGGTTGGTGGCCAGCTGGTCTTCTTCGACCAGCTCGGACATGGCATTAACAAGCTCGAGCGTTTCCTGCGCTTCCTGCTCGTTGACAATCTGGATGCCAAAGCCGGCGTGTACGAGAATATAGTCGCCAACCTGCGCCGTCGGCACGAGTCTCAGCGACACGGGGCGCTCGATGCCCATCATGTCGACGGTGGCCTTGAGGTCGTCGTCGCGTTTGACTACTTTGCCGGGAACGGCCAGGCACATATTGTTCCCCTTTTATACGCTTTGCGCTGGATAGGCGCTTGATAATCCATCAGTTGATGGTAGCGCTCACGGGGTTTGCGGGCAAACGCGTTACGCCTGTGAGACGGCTGGGCACAGCGGCGTGCGAGGGTGAGCTACTGCGATGCAATCTGCGCAAGACGAGCGCTTGCGACTGCCGCCTGACCGTAGGCGATGCAGCCGTCGTTAACGGGCACGGTTTGGGGAATCAAGACAGTGAGACCCATGCTTTTGAGCTCGCGGGTGAGGAGCTGGAGCAAAAGGCGGTTCATGAACACGCCGCCCGAGAGCGCGACGGTATCGATGCCTTCGCGCGCGCAGATTTCGCGTGCGATTCGTGCCGAAGAGCGCGCGATGGCGATATGGAAGTCGAGCGCGAGCCTGTAGGTCGCAGTGCCGGCCCTGATTCCCTCCAAAAGCGCCTCAATAAGCGATCTGGAGTTTAGAACATGGCAGGCGTCCGGACGGGATGATTCGGTTACGGAAAAGCCGGCTATATTGCCGGCGGGGCAGGCACTTTCACTGCTGAGCGCGCGCCAGGCGGCGGCTTCGAGTTCTATGGCGGGTTCGCCCTCGTAGGTTGCCTTGTCGCAGATGCCCAGAATTGCTGCCGCGGCATCAAAGAGACGCCCCATGCTGCTGGTACGCGGGCTGTTGATGCCGCGCTCGATCATGGTGGCTGTCACGCTGCGCGTTTGTTCGTCGAGGCTGTCCAAAAGCCGAGCGGCACCTGGGTGCTCGAGCAGGCCGAGCTCACTGAGCAGGGCGAAGGCGTTGCGGCGGGCGTCGCGCACGGAGGCCGCCCCACCGGGGAGCGCCCAGGTGCGCAAATGCGCGGCGCGCTCAAAGCCGCCAAGGCTGGCAACAAGAAACTCGCCGCCCCAAATGGTCCCATCGGTGCCGGCGCCGGTGCCGTCAAAGGCGATGCCAAGGACGCGCGCGTCGGTTGTAAGCTGGCCCGCGGCGATGGCCTCGGCCATTACGCTCGCGATATGCGCATGATGGTGCTGCACCTCGACGAGCGGCAGATTGCATTTTTGTGCCTGCTCGCGCGCCCACTGGTCCGATAGATAGCTGGGGTGTACATCGCAGGCCAAGGCGGCGGGCGCCAAGTCAAAGAGATCTTCCAAGCGCGTGCGCGCGGCGTTCCAGGCATCGAAGGTCCCGCCGTTTTCAACATCGCCGATATGCTGCGACACAAAACAGGTTGCCTCGCCGTTCGTCCCTTCACGCGTAAGCGCAATCGTGGCCTTTTGTTGTGGCCCGCAGGCGAGCACGCAGGACGGAGCGCCGTCGAGCGCCGGCAACGGCAGCGGCTGGGGTGCATATCCGCGAGCGCGGCGCACGGGCATAACGGCGCCGTCGACCACGCGTACTACAGAGTCGTCGTAGCGCGAGAGGATCGCGCGGTCGTTACCGAGCAACGCGTCGGCGATGCCGGCGGCAACGAGGTGTTCCCAGGCAAGATCGTCATCGGTCTCGATGGGTTCTTCGCTCAGGTTTCCGCTGGTCATGACGAGCGCGTGCATACCGCAGACTTCTGCCGCGGCAAGCAACAGATGCTGAAGCGGGGTATAGGGGGGCATGACGCCGAGCTCGGGCAGGTCGTGCGTGACGGACGGCGCGAGCGCGAGGGCGTCGGGAGAATCGCCGTCGTTCCCGCAAACAGCACGCCGGCGCAGCAACACGATGGGGCGAATGCTGCCGGCCAGCAAGCCGCGCTCAACATCGCTGACATGGCATAGGCGTTCAACGTCAGCAAGGTCGCGCACCATGACGGCAAGTGGTTTGTTGCTGCGGCGTTTGCGACGGCGCAACTCGGCCACCGCCTGCTCGTTGGCAGCGTCACAGGCTAGATGGAATCCGCCCAGGCCCTTGATGGCGACGATGCCGCCGCTGGCCAGCAGCTCAGCGCAGCGCTCGATGATAGCGTCGCTGGCCTCGCGTGTGGTGCCGGCGGCCGGTGTCGCGGGCGAATTCCCGCACGCATCGCCGTTCACAGCCTCGCGCCACGTAATATGCGGTCCGCAATCAAAGCAGGCATCGGGCTGCGCGTGAAAGCGACGGTCGAGTGGATCGGCATACTCTGCGGCGCAGGCGGGGCACATGGGGAAACGGTCCATCGAGGTAGCCGCTCGGTCATAAGGCAGCGATCGGATGATGGTAAAGCGCGGCCCGCAGTTGGTGCAGTTGATAAAGGGGTAGTGGTAGCGTCGGTCGGCGGGATCGAACAACTCGCACAGGCAATCGTCGCAGGTGGCGATATCGGGCGAGACGAGCGTCGTGTGCGCGGTCTGGTCCTGCGACGCCACAATGTGAAAGCCCTGCTCATCGGCAGTGCTCCAGCCGCCAGGCTCCAAATCCGCAATATCGACTCGCTCAACGCGAGCCGCCGCGGGCGCATGCTCAGAAAGTGCAGCGACAAATCCGTCAACCGCCTCGGCACAAGCGTGCGCCTCGATATGCACGCCGTCGCCCGCGTTGAGCACCCATCCGCAAATGCCATGCGCCATGGCCTCGCGATACACAAACGGTCGCATGCCAACGCCCTGCACAATGCCCGTTACATGGATATGCGCATGCCGCATGCGACCCTCCTTCGTTGAAATGTGTGCTGTTACAGCCCCAGGCTCTGCTTGGTGGCGGCGCACGTGAGCTCTCCGTGCTTAACGCCGCGCAGGCCCAGCAGGCGGTCGGCTAGTTCGTAGACGCGCTCGCCGCGACCCTTGAGCGCCAGAATCTCCAAGCAGTTGTGGTGATCCAGATGCACGTGCATGGTCGATACGATCTCGTCGGTGTAGTCGTGCTGCACCTCGTCCAGGCGGCGTGTCAGGTCGCCGGTATGGTGGTCGTAGATCATGGTGAGCGACCCGATAACATGCTCATCGGGCATGCGCATCTGCTCCTTGGCGATCGAGGCGCGTATCAGGTCGCGCACGGCCTCGGAGCGGTTGGCCACGTCGCCGCGGCGCGCGATCTGCTCGTCAAAGCGGCGCAGCAGGTCGTCGGGCGCGGTGACCGAAAAGCGGACCAGCTCGGAGCCGGAGCCACTACAGTGGCAGCTCGCATCACCGTCCGCCCCGTGCGGATGCTCGTGCTCGTATCCGCTGCCATGCTCGTGTCCGGCCACTTTACACCAGCTTCACGGATCCGACGGAGTTGTGGTCGGCCTCGATGGCCTCTTCGTAGCCCTCGAGTGCGTCGTGGGCCTCGTGCAGCGCGGCCATGGCTGCCTCGAGCTTGGCGCCGATGCGCTCCATGTCAAAATTCTCGGTCGCATGCAGCAGCTGATGGCTCCACTCATGAGCGAGCTCGATGGTGTCGTCGACCTGTTTGACGCTCATGGCAAGCTGACTCATGTTCATTCCAACATCATGCATGGGAAATCTCCTTTTGTATGGGGCAGTTCAGTGGTTCAGATTTTACTACGCCCGCTCTGCGCGCAGCTGCATAAGAAAACGGGTACGAGTCTGTGCGACCCGCACCCGTTCACTGGGGGCTGTTTGTGATTACCATACTATCCGTGGTTGCACTCGGTGCATCCAGAAGTCCGGCGAGCGGTGCAAAAGCGCTCATAGACGGCGGGTAAGTAACAAGCGTATTACAGATGCTTCTCCAGCAGCGCCTGCAGCCTCGCCTTGGGCAGAGCGCCAACCGAGCGGTCAATCTCCTCGCCGTTCTTAAACACAATCAGCGTGGGGATGCTCATAACGCCAAACTTCATGGCCAGGTCCTGATTGTCGTCGACGTTGCATTTGGCGACGGCAAGCTTGCCGGCCAGCTCGTCGGCCACTTCGTCAACGATGGGCGAGAGCGAACGGCAGGGACCGCACCACGGTGCCCAAAAATCAACCAGCACGGGAAGGCTGCCGTTAACGACGGAATCGAAGTTCTCGGGGGTAATCTGCTTAATGTCAGCCATGGTGACCTCCATAGTGCGACGCGGCTCGGCCGCGTAAAACTCAGTACGACCGTGCTTATACCCAACGGCCCGCAATGCAACCACTCGCGGTCGGCTCTTTTATATAATGGTGGGCACGTAAACGATTGGAGAGCGCATGTCCACGTCACAAAGCCAGAAAAAAGAAGCCATCGCCCAGGCGACCGAGCAGGAGCTCGCATCGCTCGCGGGTCGCGGCGTGCGTATCGCAGGAAACGCGTGCTCGCCGATTGTGCTGGTAAAAGGTGATTTAGACGATGCCGAGCGTGCGGGCGGCGAGCTGGCTGCCGGTCCGGACGGTGCCGCGCTGCGCAAGGCGCTCGGTGCCATCGGCTACGCGCCAGAGGATTTTTGCGTGCTGGCAAGTGTTGCCGGCGCGGGCGATGGTGCGGTCGCGACGGGCGAGGGCCTGCCGTGCGAGCTGTTCCGCGAGGCGCTCGAGGCTTTGGACCCCGAGGCGGTCTTGCTGTTGGACGATCGCGCGGCCGATACCATGCGCGAGACCTATGCCGACATGCTCGTGGCAATTGACGACTTCGATACCGCTATGCTCAAGCCTGGCTTAGTCGCCCATGTACAGGGTCGTCGCGTGCTCGCGCTCGACGGCTTTGAGGCGGCACTCACTGACAAAGCCGCCAAGCAGCGCATGTGGGCATACATCAAACAGCTGACCCCGGCAGCCGCGCCGCTGTAGCGGTCCGGCGCCGACAAGGCAGCCCCAGCGGGTCGAACGCGGCTGCCGGCCTGTCGCGTCCCTACATCACGGCGCGCAGTTCAAACCGGTCGCCGTTGATGCGGAACTGGCAGTTGCCGTTCATGCGTTCGACGGCAAGCTTAATGCTCTTGGTTCCAAAGCCGTGTCCGGTGTGCCCGGCTACGGGCATGCCGTCGACCATGCGCGGCGGGCGCCCAAACGTGTTGGAGACCAAAAGGAGCAGTTGCCCGTCCTCGCAACGCAGGTCCAGATCGACAAATCGCTTGCCCTGGGGAGCGGCGCTTGCGGCGACGATGGCGTTGTCCAGGGCGTTTGAGAGCACGCTAAACAGATCGACGTCGGCTACATGGACGCTCTCGGGCACGGCAGCGCGCAAATCGGCGGTGATGCCGTTTCGGTTGATATCGGAGCTAAATGACGAAAGCACGATATTGACCGTGTCGTTGGCGCAGTAGCGGCGCACGGCGGTGCGGTCGTTCGTCTCGCAGAGCTCGTCGATGCGCTCGAGTGCCTCGTCGATGCGGCCCTCCTCGATCAAAGCCGCAAGGCCGCGCAGGAAGTGCCGCATGTCATGGCGGAGGACCGAAAGCTCACGTCCAGATTGGCGCCAGGCCTCGAGTTCCTTGATGGCCGCGCTGTCGCGGGTCGCAAGCATCCAGCGCTCGCGCTCGGCGGTTTCCTTTGCCTCGTATTCGCGCAGATACACAGCAAGAAACATAAGGTAGAACGCGCAAAGCGCAAACGCCAAAAACTCAACCGTCACCACGGAGCCCGAGTGGAAGAGCGTGGTGTAGACGTTGGTGGCGTAGTCAAAGATGTAATAGACGAGCGGCAGGATGAGTAGAATCTCGAGCTCGGTGGGGCTTTTAACCGCCAGGCGCGGGCCGATGTCGCTGGCCCAATGCAGCAGGATTGCAAAGACGACGGCCGTGGTGATAATGCGTGCCACGTAGTACGCGATTTGCGAGTCGGTGGCGGCGAGCGCGGCGATGCCCATCCAGTTGCTGAACTGGCAGCTCAGATAAGCACTGGTGACGCCCAGCATAACGAGCAGCGGGCTCAGGCGATAGCGCGCGCACAGATAGATGACGAGCGGCAGATGCACGACGAGTGGATATACCTGACGGGCGAAAAGCTCGCCGCCGACGGCATTGGCGAGGCCGAATGCGCATCCGGTTACGGCGCCGACCATCACCAGCTCAAGCGCATGACGCCGGTTGATCTCGATACCGCAGAGCGCCGCCGAGGCAAAAACGCCAAAAAGCAGGGTCGTTGCGTGGTGAATTGCCCAAAGCATCATCTCGGCCGTGGGGAGCATTAGCGCCTCCCGCCCTCGAAACGCACCGCAAAGTAGGCATCCTGGAAACCCTGCTTGCAGCTGCGCGCCAGCGGGATGCAAGCGCCCGAGCGCATGACGATATCCGTGCGGTTGAAGTGGTCGATATTGCGCAGGTTGACCTGGTAGCTACGGTGACATTTAAAGAAGCTTGCGTTTTTGGCCAGCTGGTCCTCGATGTTGCGGAACGGCTCGAGCGCCTCGATGTCGCGCCCGTCGCGCAGGTGGAAGACCACGTGCTTGTTGCGGGCCTCGGCATATTCGATATCGGACAGGCGCAGGGCATGGTAGCCAAAGGACGTTTTGGGCACGAGCTCATCGGTCACGGCGGGTCGCATGCTCGAAAGCTCGTCGAGCAGTTGCGCCAGGCGTTCGTACGTTACGGGCTTGAGCAGGTAGTCGAAGGCGCGGACCTCATAGGACTCCAGCGCGAACTCGGGCGATGAGGTGAGGAACACCAGGCGCACGGCGGTGTCGGATTGGCGCAGCTCCCGCGCGGTATCCATGCCGTTGACGAGCGGCATGATCATGTCGAGCAGAATGATGTCGGCACGCGATGCGGCATGGCGGGCCAGCAGGTCCTCGCAGCGCGTGACGAGCGCAACGTCGACTGCCGTGCCCGTCTCGGTCGACCAGCGGTCGATCATCCGGTGCAGTCTATCTAGAAAAGCGACATCATCGTCGCAGGCAATAATCTTGAGCATTCTAAGCCCCCTTAGTAGTTCGATTTTGCCACATTGGGTGCGGACCGCTTGTGGGGGTGCGGACCGTTTGCGCCCCACGGCGTGCAACTCGCGCCAAGCGGTATTGCGGTGGCGAAAGATGCCTCCTGCGCCATCGAGAGCTCAGCTATCCTCAGCTTGCCAGTTCGAATATGGACCTGCCACATGATTGAATCTTTATTTCAACTTTACACCTAGGTTTACAGCTGTCTTGTCAGCTGTAAACCTAGGTGTCATACTAAAGCCCCAAGATTCGCCAAAAGAGAGGGGCCTTGATGGCACAGAGCGCGAACATGGATGCGTCGGAGCTTGCACGCGATATCGCGGCCGGCCTGGCATCGGCAACGACGGCAACGGAGCGTGCGGCACTGGTGCCCGCAGAGCTCGTCGAGGCCATTCAGCAACTAAAAACCCAACGTGACGCGGTGATCCTGGCGCACTATTACGTGGCGCCCGAGGTGCAGGCCGTTGCCGATTACGTCGGCGACAGCTTCTACCTGGCCAAGCTCGCCAAGAGCCTGCCGCAGCAGACCATCGTGTTGTGCGGCGTGGAGTTTATGGGCGAGAGCGCCAAGCTGCTCAACCCCACCAAGACCGTGCTGCTGCCCGAGCCGGGCGCGGACTGTCCCATGGCGCACA
>CATVQO010000009.1 GCA_958346165.1 uncultured Collinsella sp.
GCATCTTTGTGGCCATGTTCGCCGACCAGGGCGTGACGATCCCCAAGGACACCTTCGTCCGTGGCGATGCCGAACAGTTCGGCCCCTTCCTTAAGGCGCGCATCAACAAAAAACTCCGCATCGAGACCAAGAAGAAGAAAATGAAGGCCGAGAAGGCCGCCGCCGAGGTCAAGCAGGGCGACAAGCCCCAGGAGACCAAGGGCAAGCAGCGCAAGCAGAAGAAGAACAAGAAGAAGCGCTAGGCCGGACGCAAGGTCCAGACCCCAGACGGAGCTTAAATTGAATGTCGCCCACCTGCGCGTGCTACACTAGCAGCATCTATGCCACCGCGAACGGCTCGGCTCCGCGCCCGCCGCTCGCAAACGAACTTTAAACGCACGAGGGTTGGCCATGCCGCTTTTCTCGCAACATACCGCCCGGTTCTCGCCGGACGTTCCTTTGGAGGGCACCAGCTCTCGCGAGCTGCTCAAGCGGTACCAGCCGCTCGAGACACTTGCGACCGGCGGTTTTGGCTCCATCGAGATCTGCCGCGACACGCATCTGCGCCGCCGCGTCGCCATTAAGCGCATCCCCCTTATCAACGGTGCCGGCATGCCCGCCAGCGACATCATGGATGTCCTGCGCGAGGCGCACACCGCCGCCATGCTTCAACATCCCAACATCGTGCAGGTCATCGACTTTACGCACGACACAGCCTATGCCTACCTGGTTATGGAATATGTCGATGGCATGTCGCTGGCCGAGTTTTTGCATCGCGTGGACGGCCACTCACTTACCTTTGACGAGGCCGCGGCCATTGCCGATGCCCTGGGCCAGGCGCTCACCTTCGCCCATAGTAATGGCGTACTCCATCTGGACATTAAGCCCGCCAACGTGCTCATCGACCACTCGGGCAATGTAAAGCTCACCGACTTTGGCATGGCGCGGCTGTCGTCCGCCGGTGGCTTTGGCGGCTCGCGCGGCGGCACCATCGGCTACATGCCGCCCGAGCAGCTCGATATCGAGACCGGCACGGTCGATGAGCGCGCCGATGTCTTTGCCCTCGCCTGTGTGATCTACGAGGGCCTGTGCGGCAGCGCTCCCTTTATGGCGGCCACGCCCGCCGACTCGCTCGACCGCATCATCGGCGGCGCCACCTATCCCAGCGAGCTGATACCACACTTTCCCCCGGGAGCCGAGGCCGCGCTCATGAGCGCGCTCTCCCCCATGCCGCAGGACCGCCCCAACAGCATCGAGGCATTTTGCGACCAGCTCCTTGCCGGTCTGGGCAGCGTGCGCGAAGGCCGTCGCAGCCTGGAGCAAATGGTTGGCGAACTTTCGGATGACGAGCAGGAGCCCGACGATATCGAGCCGTCGCACTACGAGGACGACGCCATCGAGGTCGACCCCGCACTCGGCTGGGCGGGCACGCGCTGGAGCCATGCGCGCGACTACACCATGCGCGCTATCTCGGCGCTAACGTGCGGCACCTATAGCTTTTTGCTGATGCAAACGGCCGGGGTCGCGGCGCTTCCCGGCCTGGTCATTGCGGCCATCGCGATCGGAGCGGCGGCTGGCCTGGCCCCCCAGATTGGCTCGGCCATCTCGGCTGTGGGCTTTTTGGTGCTCATGGCCAACGCCACCATGCAGGCGCAGGGCATCCTGTCGATGTTGCCCGTCGCGGTGATCTTTGCCGCCGCCATGTCCGGTTGGTGGATCGCCTGGGGTCGTACCGAGGCTGCCGCGAGCGCCGCACTCACCTGTGCACTCACGCTTGGCTGTCTGACCGGCAATACCTTCCTGGCAGCTGGGGTCGCCGCCGGCGTCGCGTCATTTTGGCTCGGCCCGGCAAGCGCCGCCGCGGCAACGGGTATGGGCGCGCTTTTTGCCCGTCTGGCCACGGTCGCGCTTTCAGCCGGAGGCGTGCTGGGGCTCGGTAACGTTGCCGCAGCGCTGGGAGACCCGCTCCTTTGGGCTGCCTTTGTGCTGGTCGCGGCAACCGCCGCAGCGTCATCCGCGCTGCTCAATGCCCATGCCAAGCGTGCCAATCAGGGCTCAAACCTTGCCGCAATCGCCGCCATCGCTGTCACCGGCATCGGCTGCGCAGCGGCGTCCTGTCTTGCACACCATATGGAAATTGCCAGCCTTGCAGCCGCGGTCATCGCCAAGGCGGCGGTTGCGGGAATCCTATCCTCTATAATCGTTGGGATATGCCTATATTTGCTCGGATACCAAAGAACCTATACGGAGAGTGATCTTTCGTGAACTTCCTGAACATCTTCGAGGACCACGTGGCCGGCATCTTCGGTGCCACCCGTGCCCCGTTCTCCTTTAAGAAGCTTGCCAAGCAGGCCGCTCGCGACATGGAGGATCAGACTCTGGTGATCAACGGCGTCAACACGGCGCCGGCACTCTATACCATCCTTATCGCCGCCGACGACGATCCCATGCTCGCCCCGTTCTACCCCGAGCTTTCGCGCGAGGTCCGCGAGTTTGTGAAGGCGCAGGCCGAAAAGCGCCGCTATGTCTTTGTCGGCGAGCCCCTCGTGCGCTTTATGATCGATCCGCAGCTGCGCGCCGGCAAGTTCTCGGTCTTTGCCGAGAACGTCGATGCCCCCACGCTCGGCCGCCTGTACGAAGAAGAGCGCGCCTATCAAAACGGCCTGGGCCAGAACAACTCCGCGGCAAGCCGTGCCGCCAGCGCCCCGCGCGCCGGCCAGCAGCAGTTTGCTGCCCCGCAGCAGCAGCGCCCCGCCGCCATGCCCCAGCAGCAGCCGACGCCTCGCGCCGCCGCTCCCGACCCGCTTGCCGTGGCAGACCCCTTCGCGCCTAGCGTCCCCGACCCCGCCGCCGCACCCATCCCGGTGCCTCAGACCGTCTCGCGCGACGCGCTTGCCGGCATGGGCGGAGCCGCCGCGACCGGTGCCGCCGTGGGCCTAGGCGCCGCAGCCGGCATCGCCTCCAACATGGCGAGCACTCGCGCCCCGCAGCGCCCGCTCGCCCAGCTCGTCGACGTCGTGAGCGGCGAGAGCCATAGCATCACCTCCGCACAGGTGACCATCGGTCGCGAGCGCTCAGTTTCCGACATTGCCCTGCGCGACCCCAACGTGTCGCGCCGCCACGCCCAGCTCACCTTTACGGGCTCGGATTGGTCGATCGAGGACCTCAATTCCACCAACGGCACGCTCGTCAACAACCGCCGCATTACGCGCTGCCCGCTGCGCAACGGCGATCTGTTGACGTTTGGCCTGAGTACCTTTGAATTTAGGGGATAGTCGCTTATGAACATCGATATCGTCCTTTTTGCAGGCCGCATCGTCTTGGTCGCCCTGCTCTATATCTTCCTGTTCGCCGTCATGAAGACCGGCGTGGGACTTGTGCGCGGGCAGCGCCGCGACTCGGCTATCTGGACGATTGATGTGGACAAGGGTCCGCGCGGTATCCGCGGCATCCACGTAGACATGCTCGGCCCCGTCATCGTCGGTCGCTCGCCATCTTCGGACATCTGCATCAACGAACCGTTCGTTTCGGCCTCGCATGCGCGCTTTTCGCTGCAGGGCCCGGCGCTCATCATCGAGGACCTCAACTCGCTTAACGGCACGCTCGTCAACGGCCGCCAGCTTGTTGAGCCCGCAACGCTGCGCGAGGGCGACGAAGTCCAGATTGGCGATGTGGTCATGAAGGTGAACCGTCGATGATCGACGAGGAGAACAAGTCCGCAACTATGACCGAGGCACCGGCCGCCGCCACAGCTGCACCGGCCCACGCCGCTCCGGCGGACTCCACACCCGTGGAGCCCGAGGACACCGTGTTCTCCCTGCCTCTTTCGCATGTAACGCATGATATTTCGGATCTCGCCGATAACGAGGACGAAGATGATGCCGCAGCGGCGCCCATCGGCGCACATGCTGCGGAACAGCCCACAGCGCCCGAAGCAACCCCGGCGCCAGCTCACTTTGCAGAGCCCGTCGCCGCGGCAATCAACGAGAGCGCTGCGGTGTTTGCGGCACCCGAGCCCGCCGCGCCGGCGTTTCCCATAGCCCCGGCATCCGAGGTTGCGCCCGCGTCTACGCCGGCGCCCGAGCCTATAGACGTCAGCCCGCAAGATGACGAGTCGACCGCCCGCGTGTCCGAGGAGCCCGTCTCCCCGGACACCGGCGATTCCGATTCAAACGCCGAGACCGACACCGTCTCTCCCGGTGACACAGCCGAGATCGACGTTGCCGCCGTTGAGGCCAAGCTCAAAGACCCCGGGTCGACCATGAGCTTTGAGCCCCTGGCCGAGGAACGCATCGAGACCGACTCGACCTATGATGCCGGCACCACCACGCAACTTATGTGGGGCGCCCGCTCCGACGTTGGCTGCGTGCGCCCGCACAATGAGGATTCCTACCTGGTGCAGTCGCCGCTCTTTTGCGTATGCGACGGCATGGGTGGTCACGCTGCCGGCGAGGTAGCCTCTTCCATCGCCGTCGAGACTATTGCCAAGACGGCCCCACAGTCCGCCGACGCAGCACGCCTGGCCGCAGCCGTCGAGGCAGCCAACGCCGCCGTAATCGAGGCGGCCCTGAACGGCCTGGGCAAGCCCGGCATGGGCTGCACAGCCACCTGCGCCTACATCGAAAACGACACGCTCGCCATCGCCCACGTGGGCGACTCTCGCGCCTATCTGCTCCACGAGGGCACGCTCATCCGCGTGACCCGCGACCACTCCTACGTGGAGGAGCTCGTGGACGCCGGCGAGATCACGGCAGACGAGGCTCGCGTCCACCCCAACCGTTCGGTCATCACCCGTGCGCTGGGCTCGGACCCCGCCATGTATGCCGACCACTTCACTCTGCATATCGAGGAAGGCGACCGTCTGATCCTGTGCTCCGACGGCCTTTCGAGCATGATTCCCGATAGCGATATCGAGAACATCGCCACGCAGTCCTCAACCGCGCAAATCTGCGTCGACAACCTAGTGGACGCGGCGCTTGCCGCCGGCGGCCACGACAACGTAACCGTAGTAGTCGTTGACCTGGTTGACGATGGCGTTATGCGCGAGGCGCAACGCGTGCGTCGCCGCAACGTTACTATCGCCGCCATCCTGGCCCTCGTCTTTGTGCTGGCAGCTGGCATCTGGGCCTACACGGGTGTCACCGGCTCGTACTACCTGGGTACCTACCAGGGCAATGTCGCCGTCTGGCGCGGCCTGCCCGGCAAGCCACTCGGACTCAAGCTCCACTGGCTCGAAAGCGAAACCAGCATCAAGCTGTCCGACCTGCCCGAAGACACGCAAAACCGCCTCAAGGCGGGCATTCCGCAAACAAGTGTCGACGATGCGCAGGACACGATATCCAAGTACCGCCACCAGATCGACGAGGAGCAGACCCGCCAGGTGATCGACGCGCAAACGATTCGCGACAACACCAATCAGGGATCGACCTCCGAATCAGATTCCGAGAAAACCGCCGAACAGTCCGCCGAGGCCGAAGCCTCCGATAAGAATTAGAAAGGGAGTGCCGCTTATGAGTCGCCGCAACACCGAACTGCTCTTGCTCATCGCCTCGGCGTTCCCCGTCATCCTGCTGTATGCGATGTACGTCCTCACCGCGGGCGCTGCCATCTCCTTTGAGACGCTCGCCGTGCCGATCGGCCTCTTTGCCGCCTTCGCCGCGGCACATATCGCCGTGCGCATCTTGGCGCCCGGCGCCGACCCCGCCATCCTACCCATCGTATTTATACTTTCGGGCATCGGCATCACGTTCGTGACGCGTCTCGCCCCCGCTCTCGCCATCTCACAGCTCATCATCCTGTTTGTCTCGGTGGCCCTGATGGTGGGAACGCTTGCACTGGTCAAAAACCTCGACGTGGTCATGCGCTACAAGTACACCTTTGGCATTATCGGCATCATCCTGCTGATGCTGCCGATCTTTATCGGCACCACGATCTCGGGCTCCAAGCTGTGGATTCGCATCGCGGGCTTTACCATCCAGCCCGGCGAGTTCGCCAAGGTCTTTATCGTCCTGTTCCTGGCCGGCTACCTAGCCGAGAACCGCGAGCTGCTCTCCATCTCCAACCGCAAGATCCTGGGCTTTAAGATCCCTCGTCTGCGACTGCTGCTGCCGCTGTTTGCCGTGTGGGGTGTGTGCCTGCTCGTCGTCGTCTTCGAACGCGACCTGGGTTCGGCTGTGCTGTTCTACACCATCTTCTTGCTGATGCTCTACGTTGCCACGGGGCGCTTTTCGTATGTCGTTATCGGCCTTGCGCTCTTAGCCGTTGGAGCCGTGGGCGCCTACAAGTTCCTGTCGCACGTTCAGGTGCGTTTCCAGGTTTGGGTCGATCCGTTTAAGGACGCCCAGGGCCAGGGCTACCAGATTGTCCAGTCGCTCTTCTCGCTTGCCGACGGCGGTCTGGTCGGCGTTGGCATCGGCAACGGGATGGCCAACAACATCCCCGTCGTCGAGTCCGACTTTATCTTCTCGGCCATCGGCGAGGAGATGGGTCTTTTGGGCGGCGGCGCCGTGCTCATCCTGTTTATGCTCTTTGCCGTGCGTGGCCTCACCACAGCTGCCCGCGCTAAATCCGACCTCGCCGCCTTTAGCGCCACGGGCCTTACGGCCGCCATCAGCTTCCAGGCCTTCTTGATCGTTGGCGGCGTCACCCGCCTGATCCCGCTGACCGGCGTCACTCTGCCCTTTATGAGCCAGGGCGGCTCCTCGCTGCTGGCGAGCTTCATCATCGTCGCGCTCCTGCTGCGCGCCGGTGACGAGGCGACCGGACGCGAGGCCGAGCTTACCGGCACCGGCACCATGGCCGCCATCACCGATGATCAGGTCGCATCTGCCGCCGCCCCGACGGGCACGCGCTTTGCCACCTCGTCTTCCTACGGCAGCGGCAGCCATTCCGTCGGCTCGCGCATGCGCCGTCGCCTGCTCGACACGCCTGAATCCGGTGTGCTCGGCCGCGTTGCGCTCGCTAACCGTCTAACCCGCGCGGTGCTCGCCTTTACGGCGCTGTTCGCCATCCTTATCGGCAACCTCACCTATGTCCAGGTCATTAAGGCCAAGGACTATCAGGACATGCCGACCAACAACCACACCATCGCCCGCTCCAAGTACATCCAGCGCGGCTCCATCATCACGTCCGACGGCGTGACGCTGGCCGAGTCGCTGCAGCAGGAGGACGGCACCTACGTACGCTCCTACCCCAACGGTAACCTGGCAGCGCACGTGGTTGGCTACGTGAGCCAGCAGTATGGCACCACCGCCATCGAGAGCGTCATGAACGACACGCTCACCGGTTCTAAGGACTACTCCAGCTGGAACAACGCCATCGCGTCGCTCGCGGGCCAGACCCAGCCGGGCAACACCGCCAAGCTCACCATCGACTCGCGCATCCAGACGGCGGCCGAGCAGGCACTCAAGGGCTTTAAGGGCGCTGTAGTGGTCATCGACCCGCGTACCGGCGCGGTGCTCGCATGTGCCAGCTCGCCCACCTACGACAACACCAACATCGATGCCCTGCTGCAGACGGGCGGCGGCGAGGACGGCTCCATGTACAATCGCGCCATGGACGCGCTGTACACGCCGGGCTCAACGTTTAAGGTCGTTACGCTTTCCGCGGCACTCGAGACCGGTACCGCCAGCCTTACCAGCACCTACCAGGCGCCCGGCTCCATGGACATCGGCAACGCACCGGTCACCAACTATGCCAACGAGAGCTACGGCACCATCAGCCTGCAGCAGGCCTTTGCCGTGTCCTCCAACGTCGTCTTCGGCCAGGTGGCAAACGAAGTTGGCGCAAACACGCTCGTGCAGTTTGCCAACGCCTTTGGCTACGGCCAAAAGCTCGGCCAGGACCTGACCTCCGCGGCCTCCATCATGGCCGACCCGTCGCTCATGACCGAGTGGGAGACCGCCTGGGCCGGCGCCGGCCAGCCTGTCGGCATGGACCATACGCCCGGCCCGCAGACCACCGTCATGCAAAACGCCGTGATTGCCGCCGCCATCGCTAACAGCGGCGTGGTCATGGACCCGTACTTTGTAGCCCAGGTACTCGCCCCGGACGGAACCGTGGTCAAGACCACGCACTCCCGCTCGCTGGGCCAGGCCGTCAGCTCCGCCACGGCCGACCAGGTCAAGCAGGCCATGCTTGCCGTCGTCCAGTCCGGCACCGGCACCGATGCCCAGATCCCAGGCGTCAAGGTCGCCGGCAAGACCGGCTCGGCCGAGACCGGTGGCACCAACGTCAACTCAATGTTCGTTGGCTTTGCACCTTACGATTCACCCACGGTCGCCATCTCGGTGGCCTTGGAGGATTTCGACAAACACGACGTCAAGGCGGCCAAGATTGCCGGCATCGTCCTGACCGCGGCGCTCGCCGCACAGGGAGCGTGATGCCCATGATCGAATCGGACACCCGAGGCGCGCCGCGGCCGAAGAGTTAGCGGCAACGCGCCACACGGCCCCAGCGGCCACATCGTAGGTACTACACACATCGTTGAGCGAATAGTTATGTTAGGAGCAGGAATGGAACAGAGGGTCCTCGGGGGAAGATACCTCCTCAAGGATAAGGTGGGGACAGGCGGCATGGCGACCGTCTACCGTGCACAGGACCAGGTCCTCGACCGCACGGTAGCCGTCAAGATCATGCTGCCGCAGTATGCTGGCGACGCAACCTTCGCCGCACGCTTTAAGCAGGAGGCCCAGGCAGCAGCCGGCCTCTCCTCCCCCTATATCGTGGGCGTCTACGATTGGGGCAAGGACGGCGACACCTATTACATCGTCATGGAGTACCTGCGCGGCACCGACCTTAAGAGCGGCATCAAGAGCCACGGCGCCCTCGACCCCAAGAAGGTCGCCCAGATCGGCTCGCAGATCAGCTCCGCGCTTTCGGTCGCCCACAAGCACGAGATCATCCACCGCGACATTAAGCCGCAGAACATCATGGTGCTGCCCGACGGCAACATCAAGGTGATGGACTTTGGCATCGCGCGCGCCAAGAACAGCCACCTCACGCAAGACAACAACGTGCTGGGAACCGCCCACTACGTCAGCCCCGAGCAGACCCGTGGTCAGGACCTCGGCCCCACCTCGGATATCTACTCGCTGGGCGTCGTGATGTATGAATGCGCCACCGGCCGCGTTCCCTTTGACGGTGACGACGCTATCTCGGTCGCACTCAAGCAGGTCAACGAGCTGCCTATTCCGCCGAGCCAGATCAACTCCGGTGTCGACGCCGACCTTGAGCGCATCATCCTCAAGTGCATGGAGAAAGACCCGGCAAACCGCTTCCAGACCGCCGACGAGCTGCGTCAGGTGCTCAACAGCTACCTGTCGGGCCGTGCCGTCAACGTCTCGGAGCCCACGCGCATCATCGGTGCCCCCGGTGAGCTGGGTGCCACCAAGACTCGCGAGCTTTCCGATCAGACACGCGCCATGGTGCGTCCCGTTTCGGGCGTGAGCGGCCAGAATACCGCCCGTAGCTCGGTTTCGGGCTCTACCGGCTCCTACGAGGTCGAAAAGCCCAAATCCAACAAGAACAAGATCATCGCCGCCGTGGTGGCAGCCGTTGCCGTCATCGGCATCGTGGTGGCCTTTGCCACAGGACTCTTTGGCGGCGAGCAGGTCACCGTGCCCGATGTGCTGGGCAAGGACCAGCAGACTGCCGTCGAGCTGATCAAGGAAGCCGGCCTCGAGGTCGGCACCATCGACCAAAGCTACAACGACGATGTCGACGAGGGCAAGGTCGCCGAGCAGACGCCCAACGGCAACACCAAGAAGACCAAGGGCACCAAGGTGAACCTGGTAATCTCCAAGGGCCCCAAGCCCTCCGAAAAGGTTGAGGTTCCCAAACTTGTCGGCCTGACCAAGGACCAAGCAGAAGCCGCACTGGCAAGCGTTGGCCTGAAGGGCAACGCCTCCGAGGAGGCCAACGAGGCTGATGAGGGCCAGGTCTTTGAGCAGGGCACCGAAGCCGGTAAGGAAGTCGCGAAGGGCACGACCATCTCGTACAAGGTCTCGAGCGGCCCGGATACCACGTCCGTCCCCGACCTGACCGACATGACCGAGGCCCAGGCGCGCAACGCCCTCGATATGGCAGGCTTTGGCGTCGACGTGAGCTACCAGGAGAACGACTCGGTTACCGAGGGCACCGTGATCAGCTGGAACCCCAGCGGCAAGCAGAAGCCCGGCGCCACGATTACCGTCGTCATTGCCAAGAAGTCCGGCAAGGCCACCGTCCCGGGCAACCTGTACGGCAAGAGCATCTCCGCCGCCGTTACCGCGCTCAACAACGCCGGTTTCTATAACATTGGCTTCTGTGACCAGAACGGCAATCCCGTAAGCGGTAACGAGGATGCCACCGTTACGGGCGTCTCCCCCACTGGAAAGCAGTCCACCGACAGCACGATTACGCTGACGGTCGCACTTTCTGGTTCGGGCTCGGGCTCGGGCACGAGCACGGGCGACGATTCCGGTACGACCAACTAGTCGCCACCCCACCGCTCATCGCGGCTTTCGCCGCAAACATATTCGCTCAGAAGCGCCCGCTTGCTCCCCGGCAAGCGGGCGCTTTGTTTATCGACAGGCCAGGGCTCCATAGCAACACAAAGAGGCCCGCAAAAACAAGCCTCCCAGGTGACAACAGAATATGTAATGCAGTAATTACTAGCCGCAGAACTTCACCATGGTCTCGACCACGAGCTTCTCGGAGTTGAGCTGCTGTATCATGATGCCCTGCTGGAACAGCGGGATGTTGACGCGCGTGCGCTCCGGATCGGAGTGCTCGACGAACTCCTTCTTATCCAAGGTGCAGACCGAGCGCGACAAAACGACTTCGAAGCGACCCATTACGGCATCGCGCATGCGCTACAATCTCGGTTAATCTGTTAACCACCCGAAAGCAGCAGGAGGCCCCATGCCCACACCAGGCAAGCGCCCATCCATGCGCCAGATTGCCGTCGCGGCCGGCGTATCCGTCGCCACGGTCTCCCACGTCATCAACGGCAGCGGCCGTTTTTCCGAAGACACCCGCAAACGCGTGGAAGCCGCCCTAAAGGAATACGGCTACGTCACGAACATGGCGGCGAAGAGCCTCCGTATGGCCCAGTCCCGGACCATCGGCATGATCGTGCCGGACATCTCCAACGACTTCTTTTCCAAGATCGCCCTGCATGTGGAGCGCGAGCTGGCAACCGAGGACTACTCGGTCTTTGTTTGCAACAGCGCCAATGACCCCGCCCGCGAGCGTGACTACTTCCGCACGCTGGCAAGCAAGCAGGCCGACGGTATCATCTGTATCTCCGGCCTGCGCAGGCTCGACGGCGAGTTCGTCCCCCACGGAATCCCCGTGGTCTGCATCGACCGTGCGCCCGAAAACGACCTCGGTTTCCCACACGTGGGCTCCGACAACATCGGCGGTGGCTACATGGCGACCGAGCACCTCATCGAGCGCGGCTGCAAGGACATCCTGAGCATCTCGAGTTTTACCGCCAACTACCCCGGCAACGAGCGCCAGATGGGCTACGAGCGGGCGCTCGCCGCGCACGGAATGCCGCTACGCCGCGACTACCAGCTGTTTGTCTCGGGTAAGCAGCCGAGCATCATCGAGTCGGAAGAGCTCGTGACCGACTTCCTCTCCACGGGCTACCCCGTCGACGGCGTCTTCGCCCATAGCGACCACGCAGCCGTGGGCGCGCTGCGTGCGCTCGTTGCCGCCGGCAAGCGCGTACCCGAAGACGTCCGTCTCATCGGCTTCGACGATTCCGTTTACGCGCAGCTTCCGACGCCGCAAATCAGCACCATCCGCCGCTTCCCCGAGCGCCTCGCGCACGAGGGATGTCAGGCCCTGCTCGCCCTGCTGCGCGGCGAAGAGCCCGAGATGGAGACGCTTGTCCCCGTTAAGCTCGTGCAACGCGCGAGCAGCTAGACAGCGGGCAGCGAATAGCCGCGTTTTTCTCTCGCATGTGCTCTATCCCACGCGCGACATGCAAAAAGCCCGCCACCACACGGGTGACGGGCTTTTCCGCTACCAGCCGCGTGCTTCCTCCGCACGTACGAGCTGACGAGCCTCGATCTGGCGAATCATATCGATGCGTCGCTGGTGACGGCCGCCCTCGAACTCGCCGGTGAGCCAGGCGTCGACAATCATTTTGGCCAGCTCGATGCCTACCACACGAGCACCAAATGCGAGCATGTTGGTGTTGTTGTGCTCGCGCGACAGGCGAGCGGAATACGGCTCAGAGCAGGTGCAGCAACGGATACCGCGCACCTTGTTGGCGGCAAGCGAGATGCCCACACCCGTACCGCAGATAACGATACCGCGATCAACCTCGCCGGACATGACAGCGTCCGCCACGGCCTCACCCGCGATGGGATAGTCAAAGCGCTCGGTGCTGTCCGTACCGAAGTTCACGACTTCGTAGCCGTACTTCTCCTGGATATACGCCGTGATGGCTTCCTTGTACTCGACTGCGACGTGGTCGTTTCCAATACCGATCTTCAAAAGAGACCCCTTTCCATAAGAACCATTCGCGCATGCCGCGCGCTCAATCCGTCCTAATTCGCCGTTCCGCTTCTAATACACCTCGCCGGCGCGCAAACGGCGCAGACACTCCTCGTAACCAGCGTCCTTGCCAAACAGCGCACTGGTGCCCAGGATAAATCCGTCCGCGCCAATGGCGGACAGGTCGCGCACGCGCTCGGGCGAGCAGGCGCCGTCGATCATGAGCTTGAAGCCAAAGCGCTCCTTCAGCGCGGCAAGGCGACGCACCTTGTCGTTCGTGAACTCGATAAAGCTCTGACCGGCAAAACCCGGATTCACCGTCATGACCATCACGTAATCGCAGAGGTTCAACATCTCCTCGATCTCGGAGATAGAGGTGTCGGGGTTCACGGCGATACCGGCGCTCTTGCCGAGGGACTTAATCGCGGCGAGTGTCTTGACCACGTAACGCTCGGACTCCGGATGGATATAGATGATGTCCGCGCCGGCGGAGGCGAAAAGTTCAACCTTGCTGGCAGGATTCTCGACCATAAGGTGCACGTCGACGAGCTTGTTGGTGGCAGCTCGCACGGCCTTGATGTCTTCGAGACCCATGGCGAAATTGGGAACGAAACTGCCGTCCATCACGTCGCAATGGAAGATGTCGATGCCGGCGGCGTCGAGATCCTCGACGGTCGCACGCAGATTGCCGTAGTCGGCGCACATGAGACTGGGGCAGAGCAGCATAGTGAACTCCTTATCTGCTCGGTGATTATCTACTCGGTGGTAATTAATCGTTTAACCTTTATCTACAGTCTGGCTGATTAATCGTTTAACCACGTTGTTAACCTGCAGGCTTTTCCAGATTCACAACGTTGCCATATTTGCCTATCTAGCTGGTATCATGCAGGAGCCCGCACCACGAAACGCTGTCGTATTCCCTAGGAAGAAATCCCGCTACGCGGACAGCAGCAGCCAGGGGCCGCAATCCGCAGACCTGAGCCCGGACCCCCTACGCTCCAGGCGTGATCAGGCGCGCGCACTGGGCGATCTTCTCGTCATAGGACTCCGCGATAATCGACACACCATCGAACCCAAACGCGCGAACATTCGAGAACTGATGGAACTTCGAGCTGTCGCACAGCACGTACGCCTTATTCGAATTCTCGCGCACGATGCGCTTCTTCGCCGCCTCAACGTAGGAGGGCGTCATGACGCCGCGGTCCTCGTCAATCGCGTTGGTCCCGATAAACGCCTTATCGAAGTACAGATCGCACAGGATCGATTCGGTCATAGAACCGCAGAACGAGGAGTTCACATAGTTGAACTCGCCACCCACCACGATGAGCTGGGCGCGCGTCTCGCTCTTAATCAGGCACGCCGAGGCATCCGTCGTGTAAATTGTCACGTCGCGGTCGAGCAGCAGACGCAGCAGCGCCGTGCAGGTGGAACCCGAGTCCAAGTAGAGCGTGTCCCCGTCCTCAACAAAACGCAAGGCGACTTGGGCAATCTGTTCCTTCTCACTCCCGTGTAGGCCCGAACGCGTCGAGATACTCACCTCGTGGACAGCCGAGAGGAGCCTCACCGCGCCGCCCGAAAGATGCTCAACCTTGCCAAGCGCCTCCAGCTCCTTGAGGTCGCGACGTAGCGTCGAAATAGAGACGCCCGGCAGCTCCTCCTGCAGCTCGGAAATCCTCGCGAGGCCCGACTTCTGCAGGCACTCTACAATTCGCTCCTGGCGCTCATACGGAATCATATTGGGAACCTCTCCAAACCACTCTGCTTCACGCTCGTTCATTTCTTTTCGAAAAGTGTAACGCACAAGCAGAATAGCGGCCGCCACCTGTTGCGATGACGACCGCTTAATCGATTGACCTACCCTCTCGTTCACAATTTGAACGAGGTTGACACACCTCGCGTAAGCGCGACGCTCTTCAAGCGAAGAGAACGACCCTAGGAGAGGCGGCGCATCCGGGGCTCTTAGGCGAGCTGATCCTCCTTGCCGGTGAAGGCGAAGGCAAGAACACCGGCCACGACGGCGGAAATGAGCATGCCGACCATAGCCCAAGCGAAGTTCATGGGGTCGGAACTCACGAAAGCCGGGAACGTAGTGACGGAACCGAAGGTGAACGCAGTGGTGACGACCTTCATGATACCGAGGAACGCGCCGCCGACGGCACCGCCGATGATCTGCGCAAGCCAGACCTTCTTGTTCTTCACGAGCATACCGAACAGCGTGGGCTCGATGATGGCGGACAGGGCGATCGATACGACACCGGTCATCGCGAAGCTCTTGAGCTTCTGGTCGCGGGCCTTGAGGAACACGCCGAAGGCGCAGCCGATAACGGCGAAGTTGCAGGCGAAGGTGAAGGGGCAGATGTAGTCGAAGCCGTTCTGAGCGATGTTGTTGATCATGATGGGGTTCACGGCCCAGTGGATGCCCATGGACACCAGCACGGACCAGCCGCCGCCAACCAGCACGCCGGCGAACACGGAGCTGCGCTCGATCAGCCAGTTGACCACGAAGGCGATGGCCTCACCAGCGTAGACGCCCAGGGGACCGATGACGAGCATGGTGAGCGGAACCATAACGATCAGGGAGATGGCGGGCAGCACGACGAGCTTGAGCATCTCGGAAACGTGCTCATCGAGCCACTTGTACAGGTACGAGTAGACCCAGACAGACAAGATGGCAGGGATAACCGTGGAGTTGTAGTTCATGAGAACCACGGGGATGCCGAAGAAGTCCGTCATGGCGCCGTTGCCCGCGTCGCCCATGAGGGCGATGAAGTCCGGGTAGAGCAGGCACGCGCCGAGCAGCGCCGACAGGTACGGGCTCGCGCCGAAGCGCTTGCCGGCGGAGAAGCCGAGCAGCACGGGCAGGAAGTAGAACACGCTCATGGCCAGGGTGTACAGGATGGTGTAGGTACCCGTGCCCTCAGCGATGATGCCGAGCTGGGCGGCCAGGATAACGAAGCCGCGCAGGATACCGGAGCCGGCCATGGCGGGCAGCAGCGGGGCAAAGATGCCGGAGATCGCGGAGAAGACTTGGCTGACGATGCTCTCGCCCTCGTCCTTGGTAGCAGCGGAGATTTCCACGCCCGAACCCTTGACCAGCGGCTCAAACTTCTCGTACAGCTTCGGGACCTCAGTGCCGATGAGAACCTGGTACTGACCGGCCTTGTTCAGCGTGTTCACAACGCCTTCGACTTCCTTGACCGCAGCGTCGTCGCAAGCCGCGTCGTCTTTGAGATTGAGGCGCAGGCGCGTCGCGCAGTGCGTCATGCCCGAGATGTTCTCGGGACCACCGACGGCGTCCAGAATCCCCTGAGCCATCGCGTTCCAGTCGCGTTTCATTGGTTACCTCCCCATTGCGCAGAAGAGCTCGCGGACAAGCTCGGCTGCCTTAATCGCGTCGTTTGCATCGATAACGGATTGGATCTTCTCCATGCTTACGGCCTCGATGGCGTCGTTGAGCAGATGGATCATCTGGTCGTTCTGTGCAGCCTCGCCGGCAGCGGGCTCGATGACCGGGAACGTGTCGAAGTAGATTGCGCTGTCGTAACCGTGCTTCTTCACGTAGTAGAGGAACTCGAGGGTCTTCACCGGCGTGGACGTACCAATCATAAGGCCATCGTCGAAGCGACCGTTGCCGTCGTTTAGGTGAATGCCGTAGAGCTTGCCCTCGCGGCCGAACAGGTCGGCGGCCATGGCAGGGTTCTCGTGCTTCATGAGCATGTGGCAGTAATCCAGCGTGACGCCCAGGTTCGGGCGGTCTGCAGCGTTGAGAATCATGCCGGTCATACCCATGGAGTCGATGAACGCGTACGCGCGCTCCTCGTAGGGTTTGTACTCAATCGAGATCTTGAGGTCGGGCGCGTAGTCGCAAACCTTCTGGAATGCGGCTACGAGCTGGTCGAAGACGCGAGCGTAGGCGATCTGGAAGCTGTAGTCAAAGCCGTCGTGGCCGAGCCAGATGGTCACCGTGTTGCCACCGGCAGTGCGGCAGTAGTCGCACGCCTCGTAGCAGAGCTCAAGGGCTTCCGCGGCAAGGGCATCATCGGCATTGCCCAGGTCACCGTTGAGGAAGGCGTTGCGGAAGCGCAGCGCGCAGCCGTTCAGCTGCAGGTCGTGAGCTGCGAGCTTGGCGGCCATGTCCTCAGCCGTGACACCTGTGCAGTGCTCGGGGTAGTTGAGGTCGACGTGCGTGAGGCCCACGCTCTGGAACTCCGCGAACACGCGATCAAGATTCTTGTCGCCATCGCGAAAATAGGAGTTGATACGAGTTGCAAGCTTCATGCTTCTACGTCCTTTACCTTCGTCCTTGATCGTTTCTGCCCGTTCGAGCACCTGATCTATATCCGTAATTCGATAAGGGCCGCCGCCTGCGCGCCGGGGCTTACCCTGTGACATGTAGATTACTGCCACATAAGTTCATTTTCAATCAGTATTTTTCACTCTTTTTCTCATTGTGTCAGAGTTTTTCACCGTATAAAGCCATCTACCTTGTGGTTTTGCTGTTAATCAAGTTTGACCATTCTTGAAATTACCTGATTTTTTCTGAATTAATTTGCCGTTTATCGGTAAAAATCGACCGCTCACGGCTGACGGCGACGCAAGATGGAAGATACTTGCATGAGGAAAAGCACTGAATTCCCAGCGCCGATTCGAATGACGCGATTGGTGACGCGAGCGTCGACGGCCCGAATCTGCCGTCGGCCCCCACTAACCAAAAACGGCGCCGCTCACGCGACGCCGTCATATTCCCTGGTGCCCCCGGGCGGATTCGAAAACTCCCCCCCCCCGCGGGGAAATTGGTGACGCGGGTGTCGACGGCGCTGAGCGCTCCGTGTTTTGGTATGTGGATATGGCAGCCATCAACCTTTCTCGGCATGTGAAACTCTAGGCACATATGAGCATACCTGAGCGACGCAACACATGCGCTCCATCTATCCCAACAAGCTCCAGCGGTACCCGCACTTCCCATTTCGTGTATACAGCAGCTAGATTGGGCAATCATGTCAGTATTCAGACGTACGGCCTACAATAAACTCCTCGATTGGAAAGCGAGCAATGGATCCCGAGCCATCATGCTCGAGGGGGCCCGCCGCGTTGGAAAAAGCACCCTTGCCCAAGAGTTTGCGCAGTCCAAATACAAATCCCACCTCGTGATCGACGAATCTGTTGCGAGTGAAAAAAGAAGACCGGAGACTCAACTGGTCTCCGGCCTCATTTCTAAAAAACGTCTCGTGGTTCTACTCGTGCTGTCGGGCTTCTACCAGCCTGCAGAAGTCGTTGACGCTCATGAGCCATTCCCTTTGCGCGGGCGTGTAGGTTTCGAACAGCGATGAGGGCACAACGAGGCTGAGCCTGTCCTTAGCCATAGCTCGTGTGTAATCCTCACTTACGGCGGGCTCAAGTGTTACAAGATGCTTGTCCTCGATTCTGTCAGCCTCATCAAGCACCTGACGCCAACGCTCCTTGATGGTTGTCTTGGCACCGAGCATCGTCAGTCGAGCGACAGGGAACTTGGGGTCGTGGTAATCGTCAATAGAGGGAAAGATGAAATCCGGCTTTGATTTGCCCTCGGTGTATTTCTGCGCCGAGTAGCGTATGCCCCTAGCATCGAATAGCATCGAGAGTTGATTCTCGAACGCCGTCCCCGCACGGGACTTGCGGCGCTGGAAGGCCGACATAGTGGTGCGCAGCACGCCATCAACATCAAGCGCCGAGCCAAGGTATGGCGCGAGGTCGCGCTCCAAGAGATGCCGCTCGAAGACGCGGAACAGCATCTCTTCGCGTTCGTAACAAGCGACCAAGCAGCCATCCGGGTCGCCCGTCCAATCGAGCTTTCCAAGGGTGGAAGCTGAGTAGGCTGAGAAGTCTGCCCCTTTGGGGAAGGACTCGCCGAATTTCTCGATCATACCGTCGAGGAAGTTCTCCGCTGCGATCGGCATGCTAACTTCGATGCCGATGGACTCCAAAATCCTTGCGGCGATCGACGTGATGCGCGTATCCTCCCGAGCAGAGGGCGTAAAACCCTTCTCGCCAACCCCGTCGAGCGCGAAGAGCCAGCGAACTTGAGATTCCGCCGTACTCCCCGCTCGGGCAAATAGGATTACGACCTCCTTGGCTTCGTGTAGGGCCAAAACCATGAGGTCGCCCGGACGGGCCATGCCCATGGCAGCATTATCGTTGTAGTAGAGCCTATACTCAGTTCTAGTTGGATGCTTCCTGCGGGCGTCGTACCAAGTGGTATAACCATGGTCGAATATAGGGTCTGCACCATCATCGAGATATGCGAAGGTAGTTCGCATCCCCTTTATGTCATCGTCTCCGAAAAGCGCGCGCAAAGGCCCCACGCCGTTGAATTCGTGCTGGTGGCTTTTATTGGCCCCCATGATGTCAACGCCCGCGAGGGTTTTCGCGACAGCACCGTCAAAATACGCGCCAAGTACTCCATAGTCCATCCTAGAACACCTCCATCATCAACTTCGCGACCGAGCGCACGACCGGCACGGTCACGGAGTTGCCGAACTGCCTGTATGCCTGAGTATCCGACACCGGGATGATGAACTCATCGGGAAATCCTTGCAGGCGCGCGCATTCGCGGGGAGTGAGTTTACGAGGGTTTTTTCCTTCCTGCCCGACCAGAATCTCGCTGCCATCCTTGTGGTACCGGGCGGAAAGCGTCCTTGTCGTGTCCTCTGGGCCGACCATCGAGTATCCAAAGCCGTGGCCCGCCGCCTCATGCTTTTCGCGATAGGCGCGCAGATAGGCCCATAGCTTATCCGAAATGGTGTAGCGTTCGTTTGGTTGCTCTTCGAGGATTTCCCCTAGCGTATGTCCCGGTCCCGGCACCTCAAGGTCATCCCACGAGAAGGGAACTTCCTCCCTGAACCCCACGATGTAGATGCGCTCCCTGTGCTGGCACGTCCAGTTTTTTGAATCAAGCACTTTCCAGAAAATATGGTATCCAAGGTCCTCCTCAAGCGTCTGTCGTATGACCTTGAAGGTCTTCCCGCCGTCGTGACTCGTAAGGTTCTTAACGTTCTCAAGCAAGAAGGCCTTCGGGCGCTTGTCGCGTATGATGCGAGCGACCTCGAAAAAGAGGGTTCCCTGCGTTTTATCCTCAAAGCCGGTGGGTCTCCCCAAAGATTGCTTCTTCGAAACGCCTGCAAGGGAGAATGGCTGACAAGGAAAGCCTGCGAGCAGGACATCGAAGTCCGGCATATCGTTTGATGCGACCTGACGGATGTCGCCCGCCGGGGTCTCTCCATAGTTCATCCGGTAGGTTTTCTGGGCGAACTTATCCCACTCGCAAGAGAAGACGCACCTACCGCCAAGCTCCTGGAACGGCATTCGTATACCGCCGATGCCCGCGAAGAGATCGCAGAAGGTAAAAGGCGCGTCGCTGCGCTCCCCTTGGTCAAATGGAGCCCCCGCATCGAGCGATGCGATAAAGGCGCATTCAGCCGCCGTTGGACTAGTATCCCCAGACTCCCAGCGCCGAACGGTGCGTTCGCCAGACGAGCCCATACCAAGGGCGGCGGCGAACTCCTTTTGGGTGAGGCCGAGGTCAATTCTCTTTTGCGCTATATCAGCTGCATTTAGTTGCATGGGACGCCTATCTTGGTTGAAAAACGGTCAAACTGTCCTGTATTTACCACAGCGTTAGTCTATCACCCCGAGCGGACATGTCTTCCCCTTGCTTCAGTCCGCCTCTAAACCCCGTAGCATCAACTGGGCTTTAGGGCTTGGACACTCTACCGGAGGGCTCTAGACGCAATTGGTGACGCGGGTGTCGACGGTTCGAATCCGCCGGCAGCTCCCACAAACCAGAAACGGCGCCGCTCTCGCGACGCCGTCATAATCTTCTGGTGCCCCC
>CATVQO010000010.1 GCA_958346165.1 uncultured Collinsella sp.
CGACATGCGCGCCGAGCGCCTGCAGCTTTTCGACAAACTGCTCGTAGCCGCGCTTGATGTGATGGATAGCCGAAACCTCGGTCGTCCCGTCAGCGATCAAGCCCGCTACGACGAGGGCCGCTCCGCCACGCAGATCGGGCGAGGTAACCTGTGCACCCGAGAAGCCCTTGACGCCATGAATCATGGCATGATGGCTCTCGATACGAATGTCGGCACCCATGCGCACCAGCTCAGAGGCAAACATAAAGCGATTCTCGAAGATGTTCTCGGTAATAACGGAACTGCCGTCGGCAAGGGCGGAGAGTACCATAATCTGCGCCTGCATGTCCGTCGGGAAGCCGGGGAACGGAAGCGTCTGGATGTCGACCGGCTTGATACGCTCGACACGGTTCACATGGACGCCATCCTCGACGCGCTCGCAGTCGATACCCATGAGCTCCATCTTCTTGAGCACCATGCCCAAGTGAATGGGGCAAAAGCCCGTGACATCGACACCGCGATCGTCGGCCATCAGCGCACCGGCGACGATAAAGGTACCGGCCTCGATGCGGTCGCCCACCACGCGATGGGTAACAGGATGCAGCTCTTCCACGCCCTCGATGGTCACGACAGGCGTACCGGCGCCAACAATCTTGGCGCCCATCTCGTTGAGCATGTTGGCGAGATCGACGATCTCGGGCTCGCGGGCGGCATTGTCGATAACCGTGGTGCCCTGCGCGCGCACGGATGCCATAATGAGGTTCTCGGTCGCACCGACACTGGCGAACTCGAGCGTGACGGTGGTACCGCGCAGACCTTGGGGCGCATTAGCGTTGATGTAACCGTGGGCGGTATCGAACTCAACGCCCAGGGCCTCAAGACCAAGAATGTGCATATCGATCTTGCGAGCACCCAGGTTGCAGCCGCCCGGCATGGCGATCTTGGCGCGATGGAAGCGACCCAGCAGGGGTCCCATGACGGCGGTGGAAGCACGCATCTTGGCAACGAGCTCGTAGGGGGCCTCCCAAGAATCGACCTGAGAGGTATCAATCTCGAGCGTGTGCTCGTCGAGAACATCGATCGTAGCGCCCATGCCCTTGAGCACCTTGCCCATCACGTGGACATCGGAAATATCGGGCACGTTCTGCAGCGTCGTCTTGCCCGGCGCCAGAAGCGTTGCCGCCATGAGTTTGAGTGCGGAGTTCTTGGCACCCGAGACGGGCACGGAGCCTCCGATGGCGTGGCCACCCTCAACGCGGATAATATCCAAGGTCTACCCTTTCAAAAAGCATGCCCGGGATGGCTGGGCCATCCCGGGCATGATGTGTTCGCAAATGGTCGAACGCTAAATCGTTTGACTATTGGGCAAGCTTGAGCTTACACCATGCGATTTCATTATAGAGGTAGGCGCGGCGTGCATCATCCTCCGACAAATTACCCAGCTTCTCTTCAAAACCTTGAATATCAGCTTTAAGCTTGTCGGCATCGACGGTCGCCAAATCGCAAGCGCGCTCGGCGAGAACGGTCACGACATCGTCCGCAACCTGGGCATAGCCGCCGGCCACGGCAAACGTGTGGTCGACAGTGCCCATGGCCTTATCGGAAACGCGAACGTAACCGCGGTCGATTGTGCAGATCTCGCTGGAGTGAGCAGGCAGAACGCCAAACTCGCCATCCGTGGACGGAATCGACACAAACGCAGCGTCGCCCTCATAGGCGCAGCTCACGGGGCACACGATGCGGATACGCATAACCTACTTCTCCCCCATCTTGCGGGCGCGCTCACGCACGTCCTCAATCGTGGAAGCATAGCGGAAAGCCTGCTCGGGCAGGTCATCGGCCTTGCCGTCGACAATCTCGGCGAAAGAGCGGACGGTATCCTCGACGCGGACGTAGACACCGGGGTTGCCGGTGAACTTCTCCGCGACGTGGAAGGACTGCGAGAGGAACTGCTGAATCTTACGGGCACGGTTGACCGTAAGACGCTGCTCCTCGGACAGCTCGTCCATACCCAGAATGGCGATGATGTCCTGAAGGTCGGAGTACTCCTGCAGGAGCTCCTGGACCTTGACGGCGACACGGTAGTGCTCCTCGCCGACGATCGAGGGATCGAGCGCGTCGGAGGAGGATGCGAGCGGGTCGATAGCCGGGAACAGGCCGAGCGACGAAATGCTACGCGAAAGAACCGTGGTGGCGTCGAGGTGCGTAAACGTCGTGGCAGGCGCCGGGTCGGTCAGGTCGTCTGCGGGGACGTAGACAGCCTGGACGGAGGTAATGGAGCCCGTCTTGGTCGAGGTAATGCGCTCCTGGAGGTCGCCCATCTCGGTTGCCAGCGTGGGCTGGTAACCAACGGCGGACGGCATACGGCCCAGCAGTGCGGAAACCTCGGAACCTGCCTGGGAGAAGCGGAAGATGTTGTCGATGAACAGCAGAACGTCCTGGCCGCGATCACGGAAATACTCAGCGGTGGTAAGGCCGGCCAGACCGATGCGCAGACGCGCTCCGGGCGGCTCGTTCATCTGACCATAGACCAAGCAGGTCTTGTCGATAACGCCAGACTCGCTCATCTCGAGGAACAGGTCGGTGCCCTCGCGGGTACGCTCGCCGACGCCGGTGAACACCGAGGTGCCACCGTGCTCCTGGGCGAGGTTGTTGATGAGCTCCTGAATCAGAACGGTCTTGCCGACGCCGGCGCCGCCGAACAGGCCTGTCTTGCCGCCACGGATGTAGGGCTCGAGCAGGTCGACGGCCTTGATGCCGGTCTCGAAGATCTCGGTCTTGGTGGTGAGCTCGTCGAAACGGGGCGCGGCATGGTGGATGGGGTAGAACTCCTCCACCTCGGGCATGGGCTTGCCGTCGACGGGCTTGCCCATGACGTTCCAAATACGGCCGAGCGTCTTGGGGCCAACGGGCATCTTCATGGGCTCACCGGTATCGGTGGCGATGAGGCCGCGCTGCAGGCCGTCGGTCGAGGACATGGCGACCGTGCGGACGACGCCGCCCGGAAGCTGGCTCTCGACCTCGAGGATCGTGCTCAGATGACCGATCGGGGTCTCGGCCTCGACCGTGAGCGCGTTGTAGATCGGGGGCACCGCACCGTCAAACTTGACGTCGACGACAGGACCGATGATTCGCACGATGCGACCATCACCGGCAGTCGTCTTCTTGGTGGCTTCCTCGACCGCAAGCTTTACGGTGTTATTAGCCATTACTGTTCCTCCAATGCTGAGGCTCCGCCGACGATCTCGTTAATCTCGGTCGTGATCGAAGCCTGGCGCACGCGACTATACGTGCGGGTAAGGGTCGAGATGATCGCGGTGGCGTTTTCCGTCGCGGAGTGCATGGCCTTGCGGCGTGCACCCTGCTCGGCAGCCGCCGAATCGATCAGGGCCTGGTAGATGACCGTCAGGATATAAGACGGCACAAGCTTGCCGAGAACATGCTCGGGAGAGGGCACGAACTCGAACGTGGACGAGATGCGCTTAGGGGCGTCGGTCTCGTTCTTACGCGGACCGTGGGCCATAGCGATCATCTCGGGGTCGAGCGGCAACAGATGCTCGACGCGAAGCTCCTGATCCACGCGGTTCTTGGCGTGGTGGTAGACAAGCTCGACACGGTCAAGCTCACCGGCACGATACGCATCGCAGATATGAGAGGAGATCATGCGGGCCTGATTGAAATCGGGCTCAGAGGAGTTGCCCTCAAAGTGCATGACGACGTTTGCGCGGTCACGGAAATACGTGGCCGGTTTGCGCCCACACGCGATGATCTCGCACTCGATGCCGTCGTTCGCCCAAGAAGCGGCGAGCTTTTCGGCCGTGCGCTCCACCGTCGTATTGAAACCGCCGGCAAGGCCGCGGTCCGAGGCAATAACGACAATCAGGCCATGCTTGACGCTCTCATGCTTCTGCAGCATGGGATCGGTGCCCGAACAGGAGGCGTCGCCGGCGACCGTCAACATGACGTCGGTCAGCGCCTCCTTATAGGGCTCGGCCTGCTTGGAGCGATCGAGGGCACGACGGATCTTGGCCGTAGAGACCATCTCCATCGTGCGCGTGATCTGCTTGGTCGTGGTAACCGAGGAGATTCGCTTCTTAATGTCGCGAAGGTTGGCCATGGGGCTTAGTTCTCCTCTGATCCAGAAACATCCGAATGGTGCTTGGCCATGAACTGCTGCTTGAAATCGCCGATGACGCGCAAGAGCTCAGCCTTAGTGTCATCATCGATCTTCTTGGCGCGAACCTTGTCGAGCAGCGAGCCAAAGCCATTGTCCATGTACTCGATGAGCTCGGCACGGAAAGGCAGCACGTCGGCGATCTCCAGGTCATCCAGGAAGCCCTCGTTGCCAGCGAACAGCGTAACGATCTGCTCGCCAACCTCAAACGGCTTGTAACGCGGCTGCTTCAGGAGCTCGGTCATGCGGGCACCATGGGTCAGCTGCTTCTGAGTAGCCTCGTCGAGGTCGGAGCCGAACTGCGTAAAGCCGGCGAGCTCCTGGTACGAAGCGAGGTCCAGACGGAGGTTGCCGGCGACCTGCTTCATAGCCTTGGTCTGCGCGTCGCCACCGACGCGGGACACGGAAATACCCACGTCGACTGCCGGGCGCTGGCCCTGGAAGAAGAGCTCGGACTGCAGGTAGATCTGACCATCGGTAATGGAAATGACGTTGGTCGGAATGTAGGCCGAGACGTCGCCGTCCTGGGTCTCGATGATCGGAAGAGCCGTCATGGAGCCATAACCGTTCTTCTTGGACATCTTGACTGCACGCTCGAGCAGACGAGAGTGCAGGTAGAAGATGTCGCCAGGATAGGCCTCGCGTCCGGGCGGACGATGCAGCGTCAGCGACATCTGACGGTAAGCCACAGCCTGCTTGGACAGGTCGTCGTAGATGACGAGCACGTGACCGCCAGGGTTGGTCTCGCTGGCAGGCTTGCCGTCCTCACCGTTGTACATGAAGAACTCGCCGATAGCGGCACCGGCCATAGGCGCGATGTACTGCATAGGGGCGGAATCGGCAGCGGTGGCCGAAACGATGATGGTGTAGTCGAGCGCACCGTGCTGAGCGAGGGTCTCGCGGATGTTGGCAACCGTGGAGGCCTTCTGGCCGATGGCGACATAGATGCAGACCATGCCCTTGCCGCGCTGGTTGAGGATAGCGTCGATGGCGATGGCGGTCTTACCGGTCTTACGGTCGCCAATGATGAGCTCACGCTGACCGCGGCCAATAGGCACCATGGAGTCGATAGCGAGCAGACCGGTCTGAACCGGCTCACACACCGGGGTACGGTCGATGACGCCGGGGGCCTTGAACTCGATGGGGCGACGGTGCGTGGCGACGATGTCGCCCAGGCCGTCGATGGGCTGGCCGAGCGGATTGACGACGCGGCCGAGCATGGCGCGGCTCACAGGGATATCCATAATGCGGCCAGTGGTGCGGCACTCGTCGCCTTCCTTGATGGAGTCGACGGCACCAAACAGAACGGCGCCGACCTCGTCACGGTCAAGGTTCTGGGCAAGGCCGAAGACGGTCTCACCGGTATCGGAGCTCTTGAACTCCAGAAGCTCGCCTGCCATGGCGCTCTTGAGGCCGGAGACGCGCGCGATGCCGTCGCCTACCTCGTCGACCGTTGAAACCTCATGCGTATCGACCGTCGCGGAGAGGCTCGTGAGCTGCTCCTGCAGTTTCTTGGCGATATCCTGGGCATTGAGGGTTTCGGACATTAGGCTTCACCTCCGTACGAATTAGCAGAGTTTGCGAGGGTCTCCTGCGCGATGCGCAGCTGCGTCTTGACGGAAATGTCACGACGCTCGCCGCGGGCCTCGAGCACCAGGCCGCCCACGATAGACGGGTCGACCTGCTCGATAAGGAATACCTTGCGGCCGAAGTCCTGCTCGCATTTCTTAGTGATGGTTTGACGCAGCTCGTCGTCGAGCGGGATCGCCGTGGTGACGGTCACGCCCACTACATCCTCGTCTTCCTCGGCAACATACTTAAAGGCAGCTGCCACCTTGGGAAGAAGGTCGAGCTGGTCGCGCTTGGACATGGTGTCGAGCACGGCGATGATCTCGGGGCTGGCAGAAGCCAGGCGCTCGATCATCTCGAGGTCCTCGAACACATGGTTCTCGGCCTTAGCGGCTTCCAGAAGGGAGCGCGCGTAGGTCTCGAGCACCTTGTCCTGATAGCGGCTAGTCGGCATTCAGGCTACCTGCTTCCTGGATGTAGCGCTCGATGAGCTTCTTCTGCTCGGCATCGTCCTCGAGTGCCTCGCCCACGATCTTGGTGGCGACGGCAACGGACAGGTCGGCGATGGAGCTCGCGGCACCGGCGTAGATGGACTTGCGCTCGTCCTCGACGGTCGTATGGGCCTTGGCGATGATCTCCTCGGCCTCCTTGTGAGCAGCCTCGATGATACGGGCGCGCTCGGACTCGGCGTCCTTACGGGCCTCGAGAACGATGTCGGCAGCCTGACGACGGGCGTCGGTGACGATCGAGTCGGACTCAGCGCGCTTGGCGATGGCCTCCTGCTTGGTCTTCTCGGCCTCGTCGAGGCTCTCCTCGATCTTCTTGCCGCGCTCCTCCATGGTTTTCATGATGCCCGGCAGGGCGACCTTGGCCAGCACGATCCAGATAATCAGGAAGGCGATAAGCGCCGGGATGAACTCCGCCATCTTAGGGATGAGGATGTCCGCACCGGCAGCGCCGTCCTCAGCGAACGCGGAAACCGGCATGAGCAGCGCGGCCGCGGACGCGGAGAGTGCGATCGCGCTCTTCTGGGATGAAAGATTCATACTTGACGCTCCGTGCTATTTAACGATCAGCGCGACAACGAAGCCGATCAGAGCCAGAGCCTCGCCGAAGGCGGAGCCCATGATGAAGACGGTGAACACGCGGCCCTGGACCTCAGGCTGACGGGCCATAGCACCCGTAGCACCCAGAGCAGACAGGCCGATAGCAAGACCAGCGCCGATAACACCGAGACCGTAACCGATAACTCCCACGATTCCTCCTTTGTCGTGCGTGTCTTATTTCACGCAGGATAACCTTTTTATAACTGCCGGACTCCATGGGTACGGGCACCGGCGGTTTAACGAATTGCCTTACCTTTAAGGCGCGAACGGAAGACTACTCCTCCTCCGCGACCTCCTCTGCCTCGGAGACATACACGGCGGTAAGGACCGTGAAGACGTAAGCCTGGATGGCGCCGACCACAAGCTCGATCGCATAGATCAGGATGAGGATGGCAAGCCAGGCCAGCGAAGGCAGGGCGCCGACGGCGTGGGCCGCGGAAACCTGCTGAAGCAGCGGCTGCATGAACATGCTCGCCATGATGGCGAACGAGCCCATGACCACGTGTCCTGCGAACATGTTGCAGAACAGACGGACGGCGAGCGTGATGAGGCGCAGGAAGGTCGAGAAAAGCTCGACGACCCACACAAGCACGTTCATCGGGAAGCTCACGCCCTGCGGGGCGAGGCTCTTGATGTAGCCGATCACGCCGTGAGCCTTGCATCCGTAGTAGATGAAGTACACGAAGGCGAAGATGGCGAGCGCGGCGGTGGAGCCGATTGCGCCGGTGCCGGGCTTCATTCCCGGGATCAGGCCGATCATGTTGTTGATCAGGATGAACAGGAAAAGCGAGCACAGGAACGGGAAGTGCTTCTTCCAGTTCTCACCCACGACGCCCTTGCCGATATCGTTCTCGACGTACTCGATGATGTACTCGAAACCGTTGACGAAGAAGCCCTTGGGAACCAGGGTCTGCTTCTTCTTGAACACGGCCAGGACGATCAGGAGCACGATCGTGGAGACGATCAGCCAAAACGAGTACTGCGTGATGCCGCAGCTCAGATCGCCCACGACAGGGGTGGAGCTGAACTCGCTGACCAGATGATTAATCTCATCAGGCAGCTTTTCAAAAATTTCCACGACTTACCTTTCGACCTCATGAGGATCTCGCAGCGCCTTGGCGACGCGAACCGCGCAGGCGGCCATAAAGGCCACGAAGCCGATCGCCTCGCCCAGGAGGAACATGCGAAATGCCTCTCCGAACAACACAAACACAACCAAGGTAAAGACGAGCAGAGCGATTGCCGAGACCGCCAGACTCACCATACCCTTGAGCATGTCCGCATTCTGCTTATCGTCAAGAACCGGCTTGAGCGTAAAGACAAAGGGAAGAAAGGCGACCGCGCCCGCGATGGCGCCTGCAACGATAGCGAGCAGATCGGCTATCTGAAACATTGGCGTCCTCACTTTCCTTTTTTAACGCCTCACAGAACAGTTCCCGCCAAACATTGGTGACTATTGTACGAGCCAATCGCTAAAGTACAACCGAAAAAGCATCGGTTAATACGCACCTGTTCGTTTTCTTAAGACCTTCTTTATGCCGCAGGTACGGTAATACGTTTTTTCTCGAACCCTGCAGGGCAAAACGTCCATTAACTAAAGGTGCGCACAGGCGTCTTCTACTTGCCCGCGCGCACCATTTCTTCCTATTTACAGCCGCGGCCGTCTTAGCCCAGCGACTAGAGCGTGCCGTAGATGCGATCGCCGGCGTCGCCCAGGCCGGGAACGATGTAGGCAGCCTCGTTGAGATGGTCGTCGATAGCGCAGGTATAGATATGCACATCAGGGTCCTTCTCAGTCAGCGACTTGAGGCCCTCGGGGGCCGCGACGATGCACAGCATGCGGATGTCCTTGACACCGCGCTCGCGCAGGTAGCTGATGGCCATCTCGGCCGAACCGCCCGTGGCAAGCATGGGGTCGACGACCAGGCAGATGCGCTGGTCGATATCCTTGGGCATCTTGCAGTAATACTCGTGCGGCTCGTGGGTGACCTCGTCGCGCTCCATGCCGATGTGGCCCACGCGAGCGGAGGGCACCAGTTCGAGGATGCCGTCGACCATGCCAAGGCCCGCACGCAGGATGGGCACGATGGCGAGTTTCTTGCCGGCAAGCTGTTTGAACGTGGCGGTAGTGATGGGGGTCTCGACCTCGACGTCTTCCATAGGCAGGTCGCGCATGGCCTCGTAGCCGTCAAAAAGCGCGAGTTCGCGCACGAGCTGGCGGAACTGGTTGGTGCCGGTGTTTTTGTCGCGCAGGATCGACAGCTTGTGCTGGACGAGCGGGTGATCGACAAGCGTCACACGGGACGCATCGTAGGTGACGGTCATGGGTTGATTGCCCCTTTCGTTGCGGCCGCAAAACGGCCTTGCTGACAAGGCGCGAAGCAATGTTGCCGCCGCACGCCATGCATAAGTTTAGCGGTTTGTTGTATCGAGCAGCCCATCGCAGCCCTACTGTGCGGTGCTGAGCGAGCGCCTGACTGCATCACGCCAGCCCGCAAGGTTTTGCTCGCGGCGCTCGGCGGACATGTGGGGAAGGAAGGTCCTAACGATCTGGGCATTTTGCTCCAGCTCCTCCAGGTCTTCCCAATAGCCGACGGCAAGACCCGCCAAGTACGCGGCACCGATTGCCGTGGTCTCCACCGTCTCGCATTGCAGCACGGGGATATCCAGCAGGTCGGCCTGGAATTGCATGATGAACTCGTTGCGCGAGGCACCGCCATCGACAGACAGGCGCTCAATCGAAAGCCCCACGTCCTGCTCCATGGCGCGCAGCACGTCGTAGCTCTGATATGCCATGGATTCGCAGGCGGCACGTACGATGGTCGCACGGCTCGAGGCGCCGGTCAGACCGCACACGATACCGCGAGCATGCGGGTCCCACCAGGGAGCACCCAAACCCGCAAAGGCGGGAACGAAGTAGCAGCCCTCGTTGTCGCTAATCGAAGCGGCGAGTTGTGCCGACTCGCTCACGCTCGAGATGATGCCCATGTTGTTGCGAAGCCAGTTCATCGTTGAGCCGGCGGCAAAAATAGAGCCCTCGAGCGCATAGCTGACTTTGCCGTCCGCAGCGATACCGATGGTGGAGACCAGGCCATTCTTGGATTCGACGATCTCGTCGCCGGTGTTCATGAGCATAAAGCAGCCCGTGCCATAGGTGTTTTTGGTCTGGCCGGGACGGAAACAGCAGTGGCCGAACAGCGACGCCTGTTGGTCACCCGCCACGCCCATGATGGGCGGCATGTTGGTCATGATGTCGCTCGCGACGCGGCCGTAGTCGCCCGAGCTCCAGCGAACCTCGGGCATCATGGAACGTGGGACGTCAAAGAGCGCCAGCAGGTCGTCGTCCCAATCGAGCGTATGGATATTAAAGAGTGCCGTGCGGCTGGCATTGGTGTAGTCGGTGGCAAAGACCTGGCCGCCGGTGAGGTTGTAGATGAGCCAGGTGTCGATGGTGCCAAACATGAGGTCGCCCGCCGCCGCGCTCTCGCGTGCGCCGTCGACGTTGTCGAGAATCCACTGCACCTTAGAGGCCGAGAAATACGGGTCAAGCGTAAGTCCCGTGCGGGAGCGCACCAGCTCCTCGCAACCCTGTTCAACCAACGCGTCGATCGCCGGCGCGGTACGACGGCACTGCCATACGATGGCGTTATAGATGGGCTGGCCGCTCACGCGGTCCCAGACCACCGTGGTCTCGCGCTGGTTGGAGATGCCGATGGCGGCGATGCGATCGGAATGGATGCCGCTCTTAAACTGAACCTCCATCATCACGCCGATCTGGCTGGCAAGCACCTCCGTGGGATCCTGCTCCACCCAGCCGGGGCGCGGGAAGCTGGTTTTGACGCTACGACGCGCCTGGGCAACGATGCAGCCGTATTCGTCGACAATGGCCGCGAGTACCGAGGTAGTGCCGCAGTCGAGCGCCATGATGTAGGAACCGCCAAAGTTAAACGAGGCATCTTCCATGCCCAGGCTGCCCAGATTCAACGACATCGCTTACACCCTTCTATTGCATCGGGTCGGACAGGACCCGCTCGATCTCTGATGCGGGAAGTGCGCCTTGGCGCAGGATCTGGAGCCCGCCGTGCTGGAACGACACGATGGTCGAGGCGTCGCGACACGGGGTCTCACCGGCGTCGACGGCAACATCGACCCCCTCCAGGATGCGACCCTCGACGGCGGCAAAGCTTGCCGGCGAAGGCGCGCCGTGCGTGTTGGCGCTCGTGCAGGCAAGGGGACTGCCGCAGGCGCGGATGAGCGCTTGGACCACGGGAGAGGCCGAAGCGCGCAGGGCCACGGTGTCGTCGGCAGCGCGCATAAAGGTCGGCACGCAGGGGGCTGCCTTGACCACGATAGTCAGGGCTCCCGGCCAGCATCGTCGCGCGAGTACGCGGGCATCTTCCGGGATATCCACGCCATAGCGGTCGAGTGCTTCGACGCCATCGACCAGCCAAGCGACGGTTTGCGTGAGCTCACGTTGCTTGAGAGTGAAGATACGGCGATAGCCGGTGCCGAGCGCAGGAACTGCGGCGCCATTGACGGCAGCCTGCGGATCGCGCGGCCACGATGGGAATTCGCTTGTATCTTGGGGCACGGCGTCCGAGAAGGCGTTGACTGCCACGGCGACACCGTAGACGGTCTCGGTCGGAATCAAGGCCAGGCCGCCGCGGCCGAGCACCTCGGCCGCGCGCTCGACGGCAAGCCGATGCGGCTCGCGCGTTCCCTCGTATACCCGATAGACCGTCTGCATGTGTATGCCAGCCCCTTACGCTCTGGTGCAAGTTTGTTTACTGTGGGGCATTCTCGCACGAAACGTTCAACCTATTTGCCCAGAGCGCATGTTGGTTTGGTGAGCGGCTCTAGTAGTCGGTGAAAGTGAGGGGGTTAATTGAAGATTTTAGCGCGCAAGCGTAACGGTACGATCGGGAAACTCGATGCTTGCAACCAGTTTTCCGCCGAGGCTCTCTGCGTACCTGCTCAGCGTGTCGAGCCTCATCGAACCCAACTCCCCACGCTCGAGCTCGGATACACGTTTTTGAGAAACGCCCATCGACTGGGCGACCGACGCCTGTGTTAGATCTTTTAACCTGCGAATCTGAGCAAGCTTATAGGCTTCGATACGATCGCGAGTCCTCTCCTGCTCGGCGGTAATGGAGTCGCGTGTTATCCCGCGAGATTCCATATACTCATGCAGTTCCATCTCGATCGAGCCTCCTTACGTGGCGACGGTATATTTGCTCGGCCCTTGGAATGTTGATCGCATACCAACCGTTCCATTTTGCCCCTGACGATCCCGCTCGCGACTTATCACCCGCCAATAGCAATACCGCCTGGCGCTTGGGGTCAAAGGCGAAGAGGATGCGAATCACCTGCCCACCACACGACGTCACTCTCAGCTCCTTTAAATGATGAAGCTTCGAGCCCTTTACGCGGTCAACCAGCGGACGACCAAGGCTGGGACCTTCCTTCTCGAGCACCAAAAGGTCTGCATAAATCTGCTTCAGCGTAGCTTCATCCTGCTCATCAAGCCAAGGTTCAATGTAATCAAGCACGATACGGTACCGATGCAGCTGATTTGACATACCTTTCTCCTTCTATAGTAGAAGTTTTACGGTATATTACAAGGACAAACTTGCGCAAATGTCTATTTATTCAGCTTAAATACGCTGTTTGGGCTCGGTGACGATGGCTCGGACGATGCGGGGGCGATCGGTGAGGTCGCGGACGATACGCACGTCCGAAAGGCCTGCTTGACGACAGAGCTCGGCCGCGGCGTCGAGCGCGCCCTCGTAGAGCTCGCAGGCAAACAGGCCGCCGGCGCGCAGCATGTAGGGCGCCGCGTTGAGCAGGCGGCGGAAGATATCGAGACCGTCGGCACCGCCCTCGAGCGCCAGATCGGGCTCAAAGTCCTTGACCTCATGCGGCAGCGAGCGCATGACATCGGTGGGGATGTAGGGCGGGTTGGAGACGAGTACGTCAAAGGTGCCCCACTCTTCGCGGGGAATGGAGCTCACCAGGTTTGTGAGGCTGAAGGCGACCTCGTCGGACGTGAGGCCAAGCGCATCGCGGTTTTTGGTAGCAAGGTCGATGGCGCGCGGCTCGATATCGGTAGCAGTGCAGCTAACGTGCCCGCGGCGCTCCCAGGCAAGGGAGAGCGAAATGCAGCCCGTGCCGCAGCCGACCTCGAGAACGCGGGCGATGCGGGGCTCGGCTGAGGCAGGCGAAGCGGCATCCTGAGCTGAAGCCGTCTCCTGATCGGCACCCTCGATGGCGATGCCGTATTCGTCGAGCTCGGACTCGGCGGCTTCGGCTTCTGCTGCCTGCGCGGCGGCTTCCTCGGCCTCGCGGTCGGCCAGTTCCTCGGCATAGGCGCGACTGCCCAGCACATCGCCGCCCAGCGCCGCCTCGTCGGCGGCCGTCAGGTTAGCGGCACGGCGCTCGGCGGTCGCGCGTTCGTCTGCCAGCGCGGCCTCGGCCTTGCGTGCCTCCTCGACCTCATCGTTCCAAGGCAGCTCAACACGCTGACGGGCAGCGGCCTCGGGGCTCAGTACCTCGGCATCCAGATAATTGAGGACTTCCTCGACGAGCATCTCGGTCTCGGGGCGCGGAATGAGCACACCGGGGGCGCACGCGACGTCGATCATGCGAAACTGCGTGCCGCCCGTGATGTATTGCAGCGGCTCGCCCTTAGCGCGGCGGACAACGGCCGCATGCATGGTCTCGAGCTGGGCCGCGTTAAGCGTCTCGTCCATGCGCATATATAAGTCGATGCGTGCCAAACCCGTGGCAGCGCAGAGCAGCCACTCGGCAGAAAGACGGGGGTGCTCCTCGCCGCGCTCGGCCAGGTACTCCTTGGTCCACTCGAGACAACGCTTGATGGTCCAAATCTCGTTTGCCATGGGGCCCTCCCCTCTTAAGCGCCGGACGGCGCGCGAATGTCGGAGCAGATTGTACGCGAGGCCAGCGCTTGGCAAGGGACGATTGAAGGCGATTATCGAGAATCAGCCCAGAATTTTGCACCGGGCTCGCTCAAAGTGTTCATTCGCCGACGTCTAGATTTGCATTCGTCAAGCTTTTGGCAAGGTTGCCCCAAAACTAACCAATATCTAACCAAACGCTTGCCACATCACTTGACGCGCGACGCACCAAAAAGGGCCCCACGACTTCTTGGACGATTATTCGAACAATATTTTCAATAGCAGATAAAGGCTGTTAATTACTTTGAGCAGGTAGGCAGCTTAATTTCTAACAAAACAGATTAAATAAACTCGAAAAGTAATTTACCCAACCTAGTCGTTTAAGAACGTCCCCAATGACTACATCTAAGGCGCCGCAGGTTGAGCATACCGCAGCCGGAGCAAGGCAGCGCCGCAGGTAGAGGACGGACAGCGAGCGACGTCCAGAGCGAACAAGTTGGCAAGAAAAAGGCAAGGCATAGACCTTCTGGTCATGCCTTGCCTTTTGAATGACAAATTGTCGCTCTGGGCGGCGCGCAGCGTCAAGCCGTTACGCGGTTTGGCAAAACCGCGTAACCCACTACACAGCCTGTGCCAGCTTCTCGGCTCGCTCGGCGGCGGCAAGTGCCTCGATGACAGTGCCGAGCTGATCGCCCAGAAGGACGCCGTTGTAGGTGGAGTTGAAACCGATACGGTGATCGGTCACGCGGTCCTGGGGCTGGTTGTACGTACGAATCTTCTCGGAACGGTTGCCGTGGCCGATCTGGCTCTGGCGCTCGGCGCCGAGCTCGGCCTGCTGCTTCTCGAGTTCCATCTCGTACAGACGGGCACGCAGCATCTGCATGCAGACCTCGCGGTTCTGGATCTGGGAACGCTGCTCCTGCGACTGCACCACGGTGTTGGTGGGCAGGTGGGTGATGCGCACGGCGGAGTAGGTGGTGTTAACGCACTGACCGCCAGGGCCGGAGGCACAGTAGGTATCGATGCGCAGGTCGGACTGGTTGATCTGAACGTCGATCTCCTCGGCCTCGGGAAGCACGGCGACGGTTGCCGTGGAAGTCTGGATGCGACCCTGGGACTCGGTCTTGGGGACACGCTGGACGCGATGCACGCCGGACTCGTACTTCATAACGGAGTAGACGCGGTCGCCCTCGACCTTGAACTCGATGGACTTAAAGCCGCCGGCCTCGCTGGGGCTGGAGTCGAGCACGGTGGTCTTCCAGCCGCGCGACTCGCAGAAGCGCTGGTACATCTTGTACAGATCGCCGGCAAAGATGGCCGCCTCGTCGCCACCGGCGGCGGAGCGAATCTCGACGATGGTGTTCTTGTCGTCGTTGGGGTCGCTCGGGATGAGCATGTACTTAATGTCTTCCTCGAGCTGGGGGAGCTTGGCCTCGTTTTCGGAGATGTCCATCTGGAGCATCTCCTTCTCATCGGCATCGGTGGTATCGTGCAGCATTTCCTTGGCAGCCTCGATGTCATCGAGCGCGCCGATGTACTCGCGCGAGGCGGCGATGAGGTCGGACTGGTGCGCGTACTCCTTGTTGAGACGCGTGAACTCCTTGATATCGGAGGCGACGGCCGGGTCAGAAAGCTTCTTCTCGAGCTCCTCGTAGGCCTTGATGATCTTTTCGAGCTTGTCGCGCATGGCGGGACTCCTTTATATGCGTGAAGGTGAAAATCGGCAGAGTTGATGGGGCGCGGGGCGCCGCTGCGGGGGTAAGCCCGGCTAGAACATGTCGATCTTCAGATACATGTGCATCCCTTCGCGTATGGGGTACATAATTGCGGTCTAACCTATACATGATAGCGTGCGCAGGCAAACCTGCATATAACCCGCACGGAATGATTGGTGCAAACAAACCTGACCCCATTGCACCAAGGGCTTGCTTTTTGGCTAGAGCGTATGGAGCAGGGCGATGAGGAAGCGGACACCCTGGAGGTAGGCGCGGCGGGTAATGCGCTCGTTGGTGCCGTGGACGCCGCGATCGCACTCGTCATCGTCGACCACAAAGGCCGAGAAGCGAATGCACTCGGAGCAAATGCGCTGGTAGTTGGCAGCGTCGGTCGCGCCGATCACGGTCGAGGGGACAATCGCCAACGGCTCGGATGATCCGTTTTCCTCCGTCCCCTTTGGATCACGGAAATAGCGGGCGGCGATGGAGCGAACCGCCTCGAGTCCCGGTCCGCCGATGCGCGGAGACGGCGAGGGTTCGGAGCTGCCAGGGCCGAGCTCGACCTCGACACGGTCGGCGAGCCCCGCCTCGGCAACGGCGACGCGGCAGCGGGCCACGACATCGGCCACGCTCGTGCCCTCGAGCATGCGGAAATTGATATTGGCCCACATATCCTGCGGCATTACGTTGGCGCCGGTGCTGCCACCCTCGATCTGCGTGGGCGCGCAGGTGGTGGTCACGAGCGGATAGAGCTTCTTGCTGGCGAGGCACTCGCTCACGATGGTGTCCTTGTTGGAGGCAATCTCGTCGGCCGTGTAAAGCCCCAGCTCGACGAGCTGTGCGGCAAGCAGGTCCGTGACGCGCGTCGGCCACTCGATATCGCAGATTGCGGTGATGGCACGGCTGAGCACCTCGAGCGATGTGCCGCCGTAGGGGTTGGACGAATGCCCGCCCTCACTCTTCGTCTTGAGCACAATATCGGCGTAGCCCTTCTCGGCAAGGTCGGCATGCATAAGCCAGCCCTCGCCCGCGCCGTACTCGGCAGCTGGAACGATGCGGTAGTCACCCTCGTCGATCAGGTACTCAAGCTCAATGCCGCGCTCCTCGAGCGCGCGGCCGATGGCGCCTGCGCCGTACTGCGTAGTCTCCTCGTCCTGGCCAAAGGCCAGGAGCAGCGTGCGCTCGTGCCGCCAACCGTGCGCCAGCGCATACTCAACCGCCTCGAGAATGCCTGCGACCTGGTCTTTCATATCAATGGCGCCGCGACCCCAAATGTAGGTGTCGTCTACATGCCCGCTAAAGGGGGCGTACGTCCAGTCGTCCTCGGTACCCGGCACCACGGGGACCACGTCCATGTGACCCATGAGCACAACGGGCTTGAGTGCGGGGTCGGAGCCGGAAAGCGTCACCAGCAACGAATGATCGATGAGCTCGACCTTACCCGCTGTAAATACGTGCGGCCAGGCCTGCTGCATATAGGCGCGCAGGTCGTCGAACGGCCGCCAGTCCACTGCCTCGGCATCCATGCTCGAAATGGTCGGAAACGACAGCACACGGCCCAGGCGCTCGCATGCGCCGGCCTCGTCTATACCGACAAAATCATCCTCATGCGCAAAGAAGCGCCAAACCTCGGCCATGACATCCTTTCGATTGTGATGACGAGGGCCGCCCCACCGGAGCGGCCCTGCCACGTAAGCGTTTGCGGTCGGCTATTTGTCCTCGAGATAACGCGAGAGGAACTCGCGGGTACGCTGGTGCTTGGGGTTGCCAAAAAGCTCCGCCGGCGCGGCGTCCTCGAGGACCACGCCCTTGTCCATAAAGACCACGCGGTCGGACACCGTGCGGGCAAAGGCCATCTCGTGCGTGACGACGACCATGGTCATGCCGTCGGCAGCGAGCTTGCGCATGACCTCGAGCACCTCTCCCACGATCTCGGGGTCGAGTGCGGAGGTCGGCTCGTCGAACAGCATGATCTGCGGATTCATGCATAGGGCGCGAGCGATGGCAACGCGCTGCTTTTGGCCGCCGGACAGGCGACCCACGGCGGCGTGCGCGAACTTCTCGAGCCCCACGCTCGTCAGATGCTCCATCGCGACCTTCTCGGCCTCGGCCTTGCTCATCTTTTTGAGCGTGACGGGCGCGAGCGTGCAGTTGTCGAGCACATCCATGTTGTTGAACAGGTTAAAGCCCTGGAACACCATGCCGATGTCCTCGCGCAGCTTGTTGATGTTGCAGCGCTCGGCCGTGAGGTCCTGGCCGTGGAACCAGATGTGGCCCGCGTCCGGGGTCTCGAGCAGGTTGAGGCAGCGCAGGAAGGTCGACTTGCCCGAACCCGAGGCGCCGATGATGGTGACGACCTCGCCGGGATTGACGGACAGGTCGATGCCCTTGAGTACCTCGAGCGAGCCGAAGCTCTTGCGCAGGCCCTCGACGCGGATGAGCGGCTCATTGGTCTGTGCGGCGGCCGCGGTGCCGGTAGTGGCGGTATCTGCCATGATGATTCTCCTCGTCTTGAGCCTAGTTGGAGCTGGGCAGCGTGACCGGAGCCTCGGCGCCGAGCTTTTTGCCAAAGGCCTCGAGCAGGCGGCTCGCCACGAGCGTCAGGATCAGGTAGACCACGAGCGCCACGCAGTAGACCTCCATCTGGCGGTAGTACACGCCGGCGACGGTGGTGGTGGCGTACATGAGGTCGAACACGCCGATGACCGAGAGCACCGACGAATCCTTGATGTTGATGATGAGCTCGTTGGTGAGCGCCGGAATCGCGTTTTTAATGCCCTGGGGGAACACGACTTTGCGCATAGCTTGCCACTGCGACAGGCCCAGCGAGCGTGCTGCCTCGGCCTGGCCGGGATCGATGGACTCGATGCCGCCGCGCAGGACCTCCATCATGTAGGCGGTGGAGTTGAGCGAGATGGTGACGAGGCCGGCGGTGAAGGTGCTCCAAATCTGGTTGGCCTGAGCGGTCTCGAAGCCCATGCCGCGCAAAACGGTGAAGCCCGCGTAATAGATGAGCAGACCCTGGACCATCATGGGCGTGCCGCGCACGATGGTGGAGTAGACGGTCGCAAAGCCGCGGCCGATACTCTTAAAGAAGCGCACCAGGTCGTTGTCCACGCGATCGAAGGTCTGAATGCGCAGGAACACGAAGAGCAGCGCCAGGAAGAATGCGATGACGGTGCCGAAGGTGGCAAGCGCGATGGTGATCTCGATACCGCGAATGAAGAAGTCGCCGCTCTTGTAGGTCATGTAGACCAGGCTCGACAAAAAGTCGCTGGGGTTGGAATCCGAGACAATGCTCACCTGCACCAGGTCGATAAACGACATGACGCAGCGGTCCACGAAAAAGATCGCCGCGATGGCGACCACGACGTAGCTGCCCAGGCGTGCGCCACGGCGGCAACGCTCGGAGGCGAACGGCGACTTTTCGCGATAGTTGTTCCAGTGCATGAGCTTGGTGACCAGCGCCGCCGCCGACACGACAAGCCAGGCCCAAAGAATCGCCCAAAGGCAATCCTGGAAGATACCGGTGGGGGCCAAGAAGCTCAGCGGCGTGGGGTTGCGTTGGCTAAACGCCAGGCCGAGCGCCGCGATAACACTCGTGCCCAGGTATACATAACGGTGGTCGGCCTTGAAAAAGGAGGCCAGGCGATTAATGGTTTTCATGCTGCCTCCCTATGCCGGCTGACGGTCGAGGCACGCGTCCCACATTTGGTCGCGCTCCTCTTGGCTAATGCCCTTGAGTG
>CATVQO010000011.1 GCA_958346165.1 uncultured Collinsella sp.
TTGAACGACTCTGCTTGCAGCCGGAGTGAAAAAGGTTATTAGTGGCCGGGCCCGCTCCCTTACGTACCACCATTGGGAACTTTGGCTGATAGTTATAGCGCAATGGGGGTTTGGCTGAAGGGACCTTTGGTATCCGTTCGGACACTTTGGCCCTCGATGAGCGTTTGGCTGATTGCTGCTTTGGGTACTGTTTGGGTTACTTTGGGTTTGTTTGATTTTTAATTGTTGGAGGGCTTGTATGTCTTATTTGGATCTGGCTCGGGGTCGGTATTCTTGTCGTGAATTTCAGGATCGTTCTGTTGAGCAAGCTGTTGTGGATGCCATTGTTGAGGCTGGGCGTATTGCTCCTTCTGCTTGTAATAACCATCCAACCCGTGTGATGGTGTTGGATACGCCTGAGCTTCTGGAGAAGGCTGCTGCTTGTCAGCCTCGGTTTGCTCGTGATGGGTCTATCTTTGGCGCTCCGCTTATCTTCCTTATTTGCAGCGTTACCGATGATGCCTGGGTGCGCCCGTATGATCAGATGAACTCGAGTGCCATCGATACTTCGATCGTCTGCGATCAGATGATGATGGAGGCCACCGAGCAGGGCCTGGGAACGTGCTGGGTATGCCATTTTAAGCCTGGGGTGGCACAGGAGCAGTTCAATCTGCCCAAGGGCGTCTATCCCTATCACATGCTCGTCTGTGGATATCCTGCCGACCACATCGCCGATCCCGAGCATCGCGAGGCCCGTACCATTCCCCTCTCCGACTTCCTCCTCAAGTAGATTTTGGGACATGCCCTAAAACCTATCCTTGACCGCTCACCGGTTCGCCGAGTTCTGCGCCACCATGTGCAGGGCTCGGTTTTTTATGTTGCGCGCCCCGGTACAGTCATAAAAAAGGACCCGCAAGCTGCGGGTCCTTTCTAGGCACTAAATTGTAGGCCGAATGTTAGTCCAGGTCGTCGGCAGCGAAGTTGTCGATCGGGGCGAAGGGATCGGCCACGGGGACAACCGGGTCAGCGACGGGCAGCGGCTCGGCGGGAACAGTCACCGCAGGAGAAGCGGCAGAACCGACCGGCGTGGAGGCCATGAGGTCGGCCGGGAAGGAGTTCTGGGCATCGTCCATGAAGTGCTGGATGAGCTTGAGATACTCGGCCTTGAACTCCTCACGAGAAGCCTTGAGACGATCGATCTCCTCGAGCTCAGCCTGCTTTTCGGTCAGAGCCTGGCGGATAACCTCGCGGGCCTTGGCGTCAGCCTCGTTGCGAATACGCTCAGCGTTCTCATTGGCATCGTTGACGATGGTCTCAGCGGTCTGCTGGGCAGCGATCAGGGCAGCGGAAATCTGGCGCTCCTGAGCGGAGAAGTCAGGGGCGGGAGCAGCCACGGGGGCGGCAGGAACGGCCTGGGCGGGGGCATCCTGAGCCTGGGCAAGCTGAGCCTGCGCATCGGCAAGCTGCTGCTCGGTAGCAGTCAGACGACCCTTAAGGTCGACGATCTTAGCGAGCATAGCGTCAACCTCAGAGGACAGCGTCTCCAAGAAGACGTCGACCTCAGCAGGATCGTAGCCACGCTTGGCCTCAGAGAAAGTCTGAGCCTGGATGTCTGCAGGGGTAATAGCCATAACAAGTCTCCTTTTTCATCGCCTCGGCGCTACACGCCCGACGTAAGTTACTAAGACAGTTCTACACGAGTATACCTATAAGAAGCTGCAGAACCAGCCTCTGCACCAACTGCAACGCAATAATCGCAACGACCGGCGAAAAATCGATACCGCCCATCGGCGGGATGAAACGACGGAACAGGTTGAGCCACGGACCGCACACGCTATCAAGCACCGCGGCAATATCCTGAAGCAAACCACCCTGCTTCATGGGAATCCACGTCATAAAGCAGTAGACGACAATGAGCGTGGAATAGAAGTTGAACAGCGTATTGACCAGCTGGACGATAGTGTAGATGTTGATGGGAATCTCCTCGTCTTGTCTTTACTTAAGGTAGCCGTCGGCACGAAGCTTCTTGAGATCGGAATCTTTGACCTCGCAACCGGCGGGCAGCACCATGAACACGCGGTCGCCCACCTCCTTGACCGTGGCACCCAGACCGCAGGCAAAGCCGTAAGAGAAGTCCAAGACGCGCTTGGCAACTTCGGTGCGTACGCCCACAAAAATCAGTGCGACAGGCTGCTTGGTGCGAACGCGGCGCACCACGGTCTCCACATCGTCATAGCTCTCGGGGCGCAGGACATAGGCCGGCAGCTGCGGTGTGGCGTTGATGATATTGCTCGCATAGGCCGAGGCATCGCTCGGTGCAGGCGCAGGCGCAGCGGCGGCACGGGCGCGGGTGTTCTCGGCGTAGCTCGACGGCGTGTCATAGGCACCAGGACGATAACCGCTCGCAACACTGTCCTGCGAGCGCGAAGGCGGGTTATACGTCGTGGCATGGCGGGAGTCATCGCCGACCAGCTGCCCGGAGCGTGTATACACGGCAACCGACTCAGCTTCACCACGGCGCGTCTGACCAAGCAGGCCGTTGCTCGGCTCGTCTTGGGTGTAGAAGCCCTCGCCCGAAGCACCGCTGTAGCCGTTGCCCTGATAGCCATCGTCATAGCCATCATCGTAGCCGTAGTCGTCGTCCTGGCCATAACCCTGGTCGTAACCCTGCTGGCCGCCCAGGTGCATCTTATTTTTAATCTCGTCAAGGAAGCCCATGGTTGTGTCCTCTCGCGGTTTAGTGCAGGCGCCCCGATAATCAGTGCGCACTTCAGAGCCTTATTTTACTGCAAACTCCGGGCTAAATACTACCCTGCCCAGGCGAACGAGCGTAGAGCCCTCCTCAAGGGCAGGCTCAAAGTCCTCGCTCATGCCGCAGGAAAGCTCAGGCAGGTTCAAATCGGGATGCGCCGCCTCCAGCTCATCCCTCAGCTCACGAAGCCCCGCAAAGGTGCGGCGTGCCACATCCTTATTCCCCCGGGGCGCCATAGTCATAAGCCCCTGTACGCAAATTCCCTCAAGTTCCGCAAGCTCACCCGCGGCGGCGCGAATCTCATCGGGCGAAAAGCCTCCCTTCGACTCCTCACCACTCACATTGACCTCAATGAGCACACGCTGGGGGCCGGCGAGTTCGCCTGCCTCAATCTTGCGGGCAGCACGGCTCGAGATCGCCTGCGCCAGATGCAGCGAACCCACCGAGTGAATCAGCTCGGCTGAGCCCAGCACCGCATTGATCTTATTGGTCTGCAGGTTGCCGATCATATCGAAGCGCACCTCGGGCAGCTCCGGATGCTCCGCCAAACCTGTGAGCTTGCGAACCAGCTCCTGCGGGCGATTCTCGGCAAAATGGCGATACCCCGCCTGGATGGCGGCAACGGTCTCATCGACACCAACGGTCTTGGACACGGCAATGAGGCGCGCGGCGTCGTGGGGACGGCCCGCGCGATCGAGCGCCGCATAAAAACGTTCCAGAATCTGCTCGCGGCGAGCGCGCATCAAGTCCAAATAGTTATCCATTGCCAATCGCCTCCGCTGACAGCCAAACAAGTAGTCCCATGCTAACGCAAGAGCGCGGCCCCGCATGTGCAAGGCCGCGCTCACTTAGGTATTTACAATCTTTCGACGAACGGGGTTACTTACTCCTCGTCGTCCTCGCCATCGTCCTCATCCTCAAGATGATCGAGCAGGTAGCGAAGACCCTCGCTGACCTCGTTAACGGGCACCTTGGCAACGTAGCGTGCATCGACGGCGGGCCTCATGATAACACCCTCGCCCGAAGGCACGCGCATGCTCTCGAGCTCATCCTCATCAGTGCAGGCGATATCACTGGCAGTCATACGCTGTCCGGTCAACAGGAAGGTCAGACGGCAGGCGGCATCGATGGAAATCGAGGCGATGCGATCGAGATAGCGCGATACCATGATGGCGCGGCGCAGGTCGTCATAGTTGCTGTCGTCGTCCATAAAATCGCCCGTGTCCATGCGGTTAAAGGTGCGGAAGAACTTCTCGTAGGCGGCGTGCACTGGCTCGTCCTCGACGGCCAAGTTGCAGATGATGGACATGTCGTTGGTGACGAGCGCAGAAAGCGAAGAGCCCAGCACCTGGTAGACGGCCTCAGCCTCGGCCTCGACCGTGCCGACAAGCTCCTTGGGCAGCGAGATGTCGGCCTTGATCATATGACGCGTGGCGCGGCAAATCTGGCGAACCTTATCGGTCATGCGCTGCAGGTTAAAGTCGACGTAGATGATCGTCTGCAGCAAGCGGAAGTCGGAGGCGACCGGTGACTGCGTGGCAATCAGGTTGTAGCAGACGGCCTCCAGGTTGGCGCAGCGTGCGTCAATCGAAAGCGTACGCTTCTTGGTCTTGGTGGCGAGCTTGCGGTCGTCGGTCACATAGGCCTTCACGGCATCGTGGAGGGCCAGATCGACGGCCTCGTAGATGCTCAGCATCTCGTGACGGGCCTCGATGAGCTGACGGGAAAACAGTTTGCGCATGGTTCACTCCAATCAGTTGGGTGCGGTCATGCCGCCCGCACAGTGAATACGCACCGGACCAGATCCGATCGGCTTGGGACTAGTCGCACCGATCAGCCAAAGCGGCCGGTGATATAGTCTTCCGTCCGCGAGTCCACCGGGCTGGTGAAGATCGCGTCGGTTTGACCATACTCGATGAGCGTAGCGGGCTCGCCGGCAACTTCCTGCAAGAAGAACGCGGTGTAGTCACTGATACGAGCTGCCTGCTGCATTGAATGCGTGACGATGATGATCGTCATCTCGGGCGCCAGCTCGGCCATCAGATCCTCGACCTTAGAGACGGAAGTGGGGTCGATGGCGGAGCAGGGCTCGTCCATCAGGAGGACATCGGGTTGCACCGCAAGCACGCGCGCGATGCACAGACGCTGCTGCTGACCGCCCGAGAGCGCCAAACCATCCTTGTTGAGCTGATTGGATACCTCTTTCCAGAGGTTGGCGCGCTTGAGCGATTCTTCCACGATGTCATCGAGGTCGCTTTTGCTAGTCACGCCCTGCAGACGAGGGCCAAAGGCGACATTCTCGTAGATGGATTTGGGAAACGGGTTGGGCTGCTGAAAGATCATGCCCACGCGACGACGGAGATCGACCGGATCGACACCCTCGGCATAGATATCGTTGCCGTCGAGCGTCATGGTGCCCTCGACGCGCGTGCCCTCAATCAGGTCATTCATGCGGTTGATGCAGCGCAAAAACGTCGACTTGCCGCAGCCCGAAGGGCCAATGAAGGAGGTGATGGCGTTTTTGGCGATGTTGAGGTCAAGCCCCGTCAGCGCATGAAAGTCACCGTACCAAAAGTTGAAATCCTTGGCCGTAATGGCCGCTTGCTCCAACGCGGGAGCGGACTGATAAACGGACATGGGACTCCTTAACTAGCGACGCTTGCGCGACAGGAAGCGCGCAAACAGGTTGAAGGCCAAAATGATCACCATCAGCAAGAGCGCGGTGCCGTAGGCTGCGTTCATGTTGATGCCGTCGTTGGCAAGCAGGTACAGGTGAACGGTCATGGGACGACCGGAATCGAGCGGCGAAATAGGTAGATTGATGGCCTGGCCCATGGTGTAGAGCACCACGGCGGTCTCGCCGATGGCACGGCCGATGGCAAGGACGATGCCCGTGGCAATGCGGCCAAAGGCCGAAGGAAGCACGATCTTGGAGACGACCTGCCACTTGGTAGCGCCCAGGCCGTACGCGCCCCAACGGATATAGCGCGGAACGGCGCGAATGGCTTCTTCGGTGGTGCGCATGACGATGGGAAGCATCAAGAGCGCGAGCGCCAGAGCGGCCGAGACCATCGAAAGGCCCAGGCCCATAGCCTCGACAAACAAGGCGTAGCCAAACAGGCCCATAACGATGGAGGGCACCGAGGCCAAAGCGTCAGCAGCGTAGCGAATGAGCTCGACGACCTTGCCCTGCTTGGCGTACTCGGCCAGATAGACGGCTGCCAGCACAGCGATCGGCGTGCAGATAAGCATGGCGAGCGCCGTCACGTAGACGGTCGAGACGATCGTGGGCCAAATTCCGCCCTCGGCGTTGACGCCCTGGGGCCAACCGAAGATAAAGTCGAGCGAGATGTGTGGCAGGCCGTTGATGACCACGTAGGCGATGATAGCGACCAGCACCAGCGTGGTGATGTAGGCAGCGGCACGAAACACGCCAAGCATGATCTTGTTGGACAGGTCCTTGTTGATGCGGCCCTTCTTGCCGTGGGAAAGGGCACGCTTGATGCGCTCGCGCGACGAGGTCGTATCGACCGTCGTGTCAACGGAATCGAACATAGCCTACCCCCTCTTCTTCTTGGAAATCAGACGAACGATACCCACCAGCGTGGCGGAGATGATAAACAGGACCACACCCATGCCGAACAGCGCCGAGCGGTGCAGACCCGAGGAATAGCTCATGTCGAGCGCAATCTGGCTCGTGAGCGTCGAGATGGGGCTCGCAATGCTGTCGGGAATAACCGGGGCGTTACCTACGACCATGAGCACGGCCATGGTCTCGCCGATGGCACGGCCCATACCCAGCACGATGGCATCAACGATACCCAGCTTCGCGGCAGGTAGCACGACCTTATAGATGGTCTGCCACTTTGTGGCGCCCATGGCATACGATGCCTCGCGAATGCCCATGGGAATGGAATTGAGAGCATCGATGGTAAGCGTGGTGATGGTAGGGACGATCATGATGGCGAGCACAAACCACGCCGTCAGCGCACCAAAACCAAGGCCGCCGGTCAGTTGTGCGATAAACGGGCGGATGATGATCATGCCAAAGAAGCCGTAGATGATGGAGGGTATGCCCGCCAGCAGGTCAACGGCGGGGCTGATGAGCTTGCGCACGCGCTTGCTGGCAATCTCGACCAGGTAAACGGCCGTACCCACGCCCAGCGGCACGCCCATGGCGAGCGCACCGACGGTCACCAGACCCGAGCCAGCAAGCAGCGACAAGATGCCGTAGTGGCCCTCGGAAGGCGCCCACGTAAAGCTAAAGAAGTCAGCCAGACCGATGTCGGTAAAGACGGGCAGCGCCGAGTACGTGGTAAAGACAAAAATCAGGATGACGGTAACGACCGCCAAGAACGCGCAGGCAAAGAAGATCCACTGCAGCGCCTTCTCCTTGATATAGGTACTGCGCGATACGAGCGCCAGCTCGCGCTTCTTGGGCGTCTGAACATTCTGCTCAGTCTGGGAGTTTTCCTGTGCTTCCATGCTACTCACTCCCCTTCTCGTCGTTGGTGACGGGAATAAAGCCCGCCTCGCGAATCTGCTTGTCCATCTTTTCGGACGTCACATAGTCGATGTAATCCTGCGCCTGCTGCGAAGGCACACCCTTCACAAAGAAGTAAAGGTCGCGCGAGATGGGATAGCCGCCACTCGCGACCGTCTTCTCGGACGCCTCAACATGATTGACCGAGACGGCCTTGACCGAGGTCTTGGCGTTGAGGCTATCGACGAAGCCCAGCGAAATGTAGCCGATGGCCCCACGCGAACGAGATACCACGTCGCGCACCTGGCCCGTACCCGAAAGAACGGCCGAGCGGCGATCGAACGGCGTGCCATCCATCACGATGGTACGGAAGGCCTCGCGCGTACCGGACGCCTCGTCTCGGTTGATGACCTGAATCCTCAGGTCCTCGCCACCGACTTCTTTCCAGTTGGTGATCTTGCCGGCGTAAATATCGCGGAGCTGCTCGGTCGAGAGGTTATCGACCGGGTTATCGTCGTTCACGATGACCGCGATACCGTCGTGGGCAATGACGATGGGAGTCAGGCCCAAATCCTGTTCGTCGGCATTGAGTCCACGGGAGGAGCTGGCGATATCGGCCGTGCCGGCGCTGACGGCCTCGATCCCAGCGGAAGAACCCAAACCGGAAACGAGCACGTCGATGCCGGTCTCCTCCTTAAAGCCCTCGGCCGCAATCTCGGCGATAGGAAGGCAGGTCGTGGAGCCGGCCACGGTAATGGAAGAGGTAGAAGATCCCGAAGAACAGGCGCACAGCGTAAGCGTAAGCACAGCGGCGCTCAGGACCGATACGATCTTTCTCATAGCATCACGCCGATTGCAGCATGGCGCCCACAGGTGCCGTCCTCGTTACGGTAGGAATAAAAGCGGTCGTTCTGACGCACGGTCGAAAGCTGGGTATCCACGATATCATCCGCGTCGACACCGACATCTACCAGCGCCTCGCGAATGGCAGCGGAAAGATCGAGCATGCGAGAGGTACTCGCATCGATGCAAGAGAACTCGGCGGCAAAGCGATCCATGAGTTCCTGGGATACCTCATATTCGTCACCCAAGATATGGGGGCCGATATAGGCGGAAACGTCGCCCGCATCGCAGCCGGCAGCATCGCAAAGCGCCTGGCACGCCTTGGCAGAAATACGTGCAATCGTGCCCTTCCAACCGGAGTGCACCACGGCAAATCCGCCAGGGGCCACCAGCACCACGGGAACGCAGTCGGCAAAGCAGAGCAGCACGGGCACGTTATGCGCCGTACAGACGATGGCATCGCAGCCCGCGGCAATCTGCTCGCGGACGTCCTCAAGGTCATCGGCGCCGTTCGAGGTCACCGCAACGATATGATCACCATGGACCTGATTGGGAACGAGCAGGTTGTGCTCGCACTCGGCGGCACCCATAGCCTCGAGCGCACGACGACGATTTTCTTGAACAGCAAAGGGGTCATCGCCAACATGCGAGCCCAAGTTGAGTGAGGAGTACGCATCTTCGGAAACGCCACCGGCGCGCTCGGTGAAGGCAAAGCGAACATCGGATGTCGCGCCCTCCACCAACGTAACTCCATCATGGTCGACACGCGAAACTTTGTCCGCACGTGCTGCCATACTAAAGCCTCCTAATAACACAAGTACCGCGGCATCGCCGCTACAGCCCGCGTTTATACGGCTGTCATACTTCTCTAAAAGGATACCTGCTGCGCTGGAGGCAATCGTAAAGGGAACGTAAAGAGATTGGAGGTTCTAGTTTACAAAGTCGAAATAAAAAGGGCGCGTCCATACGGACACGCCCCCGTGAGCAACAATGCAAAGAACGACTTAGAAGCTACCGCGCTTCAGGAAGTCGGGAAGCTCGAACTGATCGTTGCCGAAGTTAGGAAGCTCGGTGCCACCGACGTTGCGGGTCGGAGCGGCCTGAGCCGGGCTGGTGGCCGGAGCGGTGCGCTGCGGCTCAGCGGAGGCAGCGGCCTTGCTCTGAGACTGCTGAGCAGCAAAGAGCTCGTCCTGACGGTTGACGTTGGAGTCGGAGAAGCCCGTAGCGATGACGGTGATACGCACCTGATCGCCCAGGGACTCGTCGACAACGGTACCGAAGATGATGTTGGCCTCGGGGTCGACGGCGTTGGCGACAACGTCGGCGGCGTCGCTGATCTCCTGGATGCCCAGGTCCTTGGAACCGGCGATGGAGAGCAGCACGCGCGTGGCGCCATCGATGGAGCTCTCGAGCAGCGGGCTGGAGATGGCCTGCTGGGCAGCGTCGACGGCACGGGTGTCCCCAGAAGAGGTACCGATACCCATCATGGCGGTACCGGCCTGCTTCATGATGGTCTTAACATCGGCGAAGTCCAGGTTGATGATACCGGGGACGGTGATGAGGTCGGTGATGCCCTGGGTGCCCTGGGAAAGGACGCCATCGGCAATCGCGAAGGCCTCGAGCATGGTGGTCTTCTTCTCGGCGATGTCGAGCAGCTTATCGTTAGGGATGACGATCATGGTGTCGACGCAATCGGAGAGGGTCTTAATGCCCTCCTCGGCGCTCTTCTTGCGCTTGCGGCCCTCGAAGGTGAAGGGCTTGGTCACGACGGCGACGGTCAGCGCACCGACCTCGTTCATCGCGATATCGGCAACGATGGGAGCAGCGCCGGTACCGGTGCCACCGCCCTCGCCGCAGGTGATGAACACCATGTCGGCGCCAGCGAGCGCCTCGGCAATGTCGTCGCGGGACTCATCGGCAGCCTTGCGGCCAACCTCGGGGTTGGCGCCGGCGCCCAGGCCGCGGGTAAGGTCGGTGCCGATGTGCACCTTGATATCGGCATCAGAGATCGCGAGTGCCTGAGCATCGGTGTTGATGGCAACAAACTCGACGCCGCGGATGCCCTCTTCGATCATTCGATTGACCGCGTTGGTACCGCCGCCGCCGACGCCGACCACCTTAATGACGGCAAGGTAGTTGTTGATCTCTGTCTCGTGCATGTCGGTCCTCCGAACAAAGGTTATAGCCATAGCATGGGTCGACCCCTGCGCACATTAACCTTCAGGTTGAAAGTAAATGCAAAGGTAAACCGTATTATGGTTGCACATTATGAACGTATCAGTCAAATAATTGACCGTGAAAACCAAACAAACCAGATAAACGGCGTGGTATGGCCCCTCAACAAAGCATCAACCAGCGCTACGAGGTCGGAGCATTCCTAAATGTGTAGTTACCCGGAGAGCGCACATTGATATACGTTACGCCCTCTACCTGCGAAAGCAACTTGGTGACTACGCGTTCCTTCTTGACGATATCGTCCGAATCGCCCAGCGACACTTCAATGCCGTTATTGAGGTTTGCCGAGATGGCTTCGACCGAAGGCGTGGAAATATCCTTGACTTGTCCCAAGAACTCGCTCGAAAAACCACGCACATAATCCAACCCAGCCTTAACGGCCTTGGAGCTCACTGCCTGGCCGGAAACCGGAGCGACATCCGCCGAGACATCAGTCAACAACACCGCGCCATAGTGCTTAGCGAGCGCCAGTGCGGCATCAATGCCGGTCAGGGTATTTGAGCCCTGCCCTGTCGTGATGACGTTGCCCTGGTCGTCAACTTCGACCGACGTCGACAGCGGGGCGATCCAGGTGTCATCATCCCCGATGGCCCAGGCAAGGTCATCGGAGCTGATATAGGCAATTGCAATGACCTTGCGCTCCATCGGCGTAATGATGAGCGTATGCGGGAACTGACGCTGGACATCCACGCCCGAGACCCACGGGTTCTGCTTGAGATCCTCGGTAATCTGGTCGGGATCGACGTTAAAAAGCGACGTTCCCTCGGGCAAATCGATCAGCTGGATAGCATCGTGCTTCGTCACATGCTCGCTGCCTTGAATCTGAATATCAGTGGCAGTAAACAATCCAGAGTTAATCACCACGATGGCAACGACGACGAGCACGGCCAAGGCGGCCAGAACCCCGCCCACGATTTTGCCTTTGCCTGCAACGACAGAAGCGGCGTCTGATGTTTTATTTGCCATCGCCCCAAGTGAAGACAACGGGTTTACGCCTTTTTTACCCGAAGGCTTCTTGGCGGTAGCCGGCACCGATGTCAGCGAGCGCGGTTTCGATGCGCCCAGTGTGCGACCTGGACGCGCCGCTTTAGTTCCCGTCGAGGGCTTAGGAGTTGCCATGGGGCGGGCAGGCTTGGCGCCCATAACAGACTTTGACGTCACCGAGGGACGCGAGGACTTTTTTGCAGCCGGACGATTACCGAGCTGCGAGCCGACGACCGGACGACTGGTCTGTCGAGCATGCCCGACAGGCTTAGAGTGCGCGACGGTATTGCGTTGAGGTTTGGCAGGCGCGCCGGAACGCCCTCCGGCGCGGCGGAAGGTGGGTTTCGATGCTCTAGAAGCCGAGGAATTTAACTTCCGGTCTGAGCTCGATGCCATACGCCTCCCTCACCTTTCCGTGCACATGTCTGATAACCGCGGCAACGTCATCGGCCGAGGCAGTTCCGTTATTAACGATAAAATTAGCGTGAACGGGCGAAACTTCCGCGCCGCCAATCGAAAAACCCTTTAATCCACAATCCTCGATAAGCTTGCCCACACTCGCATCGGGCGGGTTGCGAAAGACCGACCCGCAGGATGCGCGACCCATGGGCTGTGTACGCTTGCGCCTCGTCAGGCACCGCTCCATGCGCTCGCGAATGTCGGCCTTGGGCGCCGGTTTAAGTTTGAGCACGCACTCGAGGATGATCTCATTGCGGGGAAGGCTACATTCGCGGTAGCCCCAAGTGATCTCGGACCCCGCATAATGCTTGATACCGGATACCGGGTCAAACGTTACGACATCCTCAACCAGCGAGCCAATCCATTCGGTCCGTGTGCCGGCATTCATAGATATCGCACCGCCGACCGACCCGGGGATGCCAACGGCAAACTCAAGGCCCGAGAGGCTACGCGACAGGGCATCGTTGACCAGGCGCGCAAACATCACGCCCGCACCGACCGTCAGCGTACAACCGTCATCGGCAACAACCGTGCGCTGAAACTCACGTCCGAGCGAAATGACGGCACCGCGATAACCGCCATCGGCAACCAGCAGATTGGAGCCCTTGCCGACGATGACCCACGGCACCTGCTCGCGATCGAGCACCGCCACGGCGCGGCGGAGGGCATGATAGCTATGGCACGTCACAAAGAGGTCGGCCTTGCCGCCGATACGATAGCTCGTATGACGCGCAAGGCGCTCGTCCTCGATCACATCCGTGTCGATCATGCCCGAGAGCGCCATGACGGCGTTAAACAGACCCATTAGACTTAAGCGTCTTTCTTGGCAGTCAGATACTCGATAAACTCGGGACCGACGGTCGTAACGTCACCGGCACCCATTGTGAGCAGCAGGTCGCCCTCGCCCACCATCTGCTCGAGCTCCTGATTAAGCTCAAGACGGCTGGAGCAATACACGACCTCCTTACCAGGATGCTTGGCGCGCACGGTATCGGCGAGCATCTTAGAGGTGACACCCGGAATGGGCATCTCGCCAGCCGAGAACACATCAATCAGCAGCAGTTTATCGGCATTGGCAAATGCATCGGCAAAGTCGTCGCACAGGGCCTGCAGGCGCGAATAGCGGTGCGGCTGGAACACGACGTCGACGTGCTTGTAGCCCAGCGACGAAGCGGCAGCAAGCGTCGCCTTGATCTCGGTGGGGTGATGGCCGTAATCATCGACCACGGTGATGCCATCGATATCGCCCACGTGGGTAAAGCGACGACGGACGCCCTCAAAGCTCGAAAGCGCCTTGGCGGCGGCGTCGATGTCAAGGCCCAGGACATGGGCGACGGTGAGTACCGCCGTGGCGTTGAGCATGTTGTGGCGACCGGGATTGCTCTTGATCTCCACGGCATGCTCAGTGCCGTCCTCAAAGCGAACGATAAAGTCGCTCTGGATGCCCTTGACATCCGGGTGCATGCAGACGATGTCGTTGCCCTCGGCAAAGCCGTAGGAAAGCACGTGACGACCCGTCGACTTGGCGAGCTCGACCAGATGCGGGTCCTCACCGCAGACGATGACGGTGCCGTCCTCGCCCACCAGGCTCATGAATTTGGCGAAAGTTGCCTCGATCTCCTCGATACCCGAGTAGTGATCGAGGTGGTCGGCCTCGACGTTGGTCACAATGACCACGTTGGGGTTCAGGAACAGGAAGGAGCTGTCGGACTCGTCGGCCTCGGCGACAAAGTAGTCGCCCGAGCCGTTCTTGCCGTTCGTGTCATAGCCCTCGACGATGCCACCGATCAAGAAGCTCGGATCCAGACCCATGCGGTCGAGCATGGTGGCGCACATCGAAGACGTGGTGGTCTTGCCATGCGTGCCGGCAACAGCGACGGTGGTGTAGCCGTGGCCCAAAGCAGAGAGCATCTTGGCACGGGGCCACACGGGAATACCAAGCTCGCGAGCGCGCACGAGTTCAGGGTTGGACTCCGGAATAGCGGTGGAGACAACAACCACGTCGGGCTTGACCTCGTCGATCGTGGCGGCCTCATGGCCCACATGCACCTTCACACCAGCGCGGGTAAGCTGGCGGATATAACGTGACGTCTTAAGGTCGGAGCCGGTAACGGCATAACCGCGCTCGTGCAGAACGAGGGCGATGCCGCTCATGCCGGCGCCGCCGATACCGATAAAGTGGGCGCTCTTAAACTCGGGCGCGGAGGTTGCAGTCTGGGAATCAGCCATGTGCTCGTGTACTCCTTGCGTAAACACTGCCTGTAACCCGTTAACTGTACCGCACCTACCGCATCAGCGCGAGGGCGACCGACGATATCCCGTCTAACTAACGCAAACCCTCTACCGCATCCGCCAGAAGAGCGGCGGCCCTATCCTGGGCCAGACCACGCGCCGCCTGACGCATGGCGTCGCGCGCCGCCGCGTCATCGACCAGGTGCAGCAGTTCATCGGCAAAGGCAGAACCGTCGATATCGGCATCGGCGCAGAGCACGCCGGCCCCAGCGTCGACCAGATAACGGGCATTGGTGGTTTGGTGGTCGGCCGTCGCATGCGGGTACGGCACGAGCACCGAAGGCACGGCGAGTGCAGCGATCTCGGCCACGCTCGATGCGCCCGAACGCGAGAGCACCAAATCGGCCGCAGCCAGCATATCGCCCATGTTGTCGATGTAAGGCTGGACACGATAGCGCTTCGCCTCCTCGGGCGTCAGCGCCAAAGCGCGCTCGGTCTCCTCAAAGCCGTCGGCACCCGTCGAATGCAACACATAGAGGTTCTTGCGCGAAAGCAGCTCGTTTTTGAGCGAAGCCACACGCTCGTTGAGGTGCTGGGCGCCAAGTGAACCGCCAAAGACGAGCAGCAGCGTAGCGTCCTCGGGAACGCCAAGTGCCTTGCGGCCGCGAGCGCGATCGCCCTCGATCACCGAGCGACGTACGGGGTTGCCGGTCATGAGCACGTGGTCAGGGTCACCTTCGCGCTCAAAGACCGAACGCGCTGCCGGCACCGAGATGCACACGCGGGCGGCGTGGGAGTTCATCATCTTGTTGGCCAGGCCCGGAACAGAGTTCTGCTCATGCAGCAGATACGGAACGCCCGCGCCCTTGCACCACCCCAGCAGCGGAACCTCGACATAGGCACCAAAACCAATGGCGGCATCGGGCTTGCCGACCTTTGAGAAATGACTGGCGAGCGCACGCTTGGCTTTGTTGACACGCCACAGCGAGGTCAGCGCCGTCCAAGGACGGGAGCGGTCGAAGCCAGTGACCGTAATGGGCACAAAATCAAACCCAGCCTCGGGGACCAGACGACCCTCGAGCTTGCGCGACTGGCCCACGAACACAACGTGGTGGCCACGATCACGCAGCTCTTCGGCCAAGGCGAGCGCGGGGTTGATGTGTCCTGCCGTGCCGCCGGCTGCAATAGCAACGGTCATCTTATCGGTCATGGTAGTCCCTTCGTACACGCGGTCCCTGGTCGTCGGTGCGCAGACGCGCCGACGGGTCCGAGTTCAAATCGATTCGATTATATCCGCCGCCCGCGTTGCGAGGGCTGGGGCGCTGAGGACGACCTTGCGGCGCCGTTCGCTGACGCGGGCGGACTGCCGGCTCGGTCGCAGAGCCATCCAGGACGGTAAAACCGTTACGCGAAGATCGCTCGCCGCGCACGTGGGGCACGCCAGCGGTACTCTCATCCATAACGGCAAAGCTCTCGCGGCGACGGTCGTACTCATCGCGACGGGCGCTCTCGTACGAAACGCGCAGGATCAATCCGGCAAGCATAAGCGACACAATAATCGACGAACCGCCGTAGCTAATAAACGGCAACGGTTTGCCCGTCATGGGAAACACGTTGAGGATGCCCAACGCGTTAATCAAAAACTGCACCGCGAAAATGACCGCGGAGCCAGACGCCATAAGCGCGCCCCGACGATCGGTCGCCTGCTCGGCAATGCGAAACGCCGAATAGATCAGCATCGCAAACACCAAGAAGAACAGCACGGTTCCGACAAAACCGACTTCCTCGCCAATGATGGCCAGGATGTAGTCATTGTGCGCCTCGGGCAGATACGAGTACTTCATGGTTGAGTTGCCGATGCCACGGCCGAACAGACCGCCCGAGGCAAAGGCCATGATGGCAAGCGTAGCCTGATAGCCGTCACCATACTCGTCGGCCCAAGGGTTCAAGGCAACCTGAATACGCACCATACGGTACGGCTCTGCAACAAGCGCAATCACAATCACGAGAATGCCGAAGATTAGCACGCCGATGATAAATCTGGGGTCGAGACCCGCAAACAACGCCATGCACATGAGGGTCAACAGGATGATCAGGACAGTACCGAAATCGGGCTGGATAAAGATCAGAAAGAGCGAAATGCCCAAGTAGATGCCCATCTTGCGAAGGAATTCGTTGATGTTGCCACCGGGCGAAAAGAAACGATCAAGCATGATGGCCGAATACGCAATGGCAAATGGCTTTAAAAACTCGGAAGGCTGGAACTGAATGCCGGCAATGTTGAGCCAGCGCGTGGCGCCACGGCTGCCGCTGCCCACCAAGAACACCAGAAACAGTAGCCCTATCATGCCTATGAGGAAGATCCTGAGCACGTCTTCCCCAAACCAACTGTCCGGCAAGATGCGCACGATGGCAACCATAGCCAGCACGCCAACTCCGGCAAACGCGGCTTGTCGAAACAGAAAAAACGTCGCCGAGCCATTCTCGTGCAGCGCCTCGACCGAAGACGCCGAGTACACCATCAGCAGGCCAAAGCACACCAAGGTAAACAGGCAGGCCATGAATATCAAACGGGGGCGCATGATACGGGCGGGAACGCCGGCAATATAGCGTTCGCTAAACGTCTGCCCGCCGCGACCGGAACGCGGTGTGCTGCGCCGCGAGGAAGCACGGTCCGAGTCGGGCCTCCTCATACCTTGTCGGGGGCTCTCCTCTCTCACCGGCAACCCCTATTCCATTTGCGATTTCGCCGCAGCGGCAAGCTGGGCCACATAGTCCTTAAACACGCGGCCGCGCTCCTCATAGCCCGAGAACTCATCGAACGAAGAGCAGGCAGGAGAAAGTAAGATCACGTCGCCACGGCTCGACAGCGAACGGGCGACGTCCACGGCATCGCGCAGGTCATCCGCCTGGGCGATATCCACGTCACCATCGACATCGGCCTCGTCCATAGCGGCGGTAAAGCGCTCGCGCGCATCGCCAAAGCAAACGACCGAGCGCACGTTGTCCATAACGACGCGGGCAAAGTCCGCAAGCGGCGTACCCTTATCGTGGCCGCCGAGCAGCAAGATCACGTCGTCATCGGGAAATGCCGTCAGTGCCTTCTCGACCGCATCGGTGTTAGTCGCCTTGGAATCGTTGACGTAGCGCACGCCGTCAATCTCGCCACACGGCTCCACGCGGTGCTCGAGCGGCTGGAACGAGGCCAGACCGCGGCAGACACCGTCGACATCGGCACCGACTGCCAAGGCAGCCGTGGCAGCGCACAGGGCATTGATAACATTGTGATGGCCCGAGATCTTGAGCTCGGATGTAGCGATGAGCGGGGTCTCGACACCCTTCAGACGCACGATCATCTTGCCATCGCGCACAAAGGCGGCATCCTCGCCCTCAGGCTCGTCAAAGGCAACCTTGCAGATGCGACGACCCGGCGTGTAGATGTACTCATCGAACTCGTGAATGCCGGCGTCTTCGACGTCGACAACCACCAGATCGTCATCGACCATATTGTCAAACAGTTTAATCTTGGCAAGCGCATAGTTCTTATGACTCTTATGCCAGCCCAAGTGGTCGGGAGTGATGTTGAGCAGCACCGCCACGCGGGGGTGGAGCTCGGTTGTCGTAGCAATCTGATAGCTCGAGAGCTCAGCCACAAACCACTCGTTGTGGGCTCGGCCGTCAATCTCGTTGACCGGCGGCTCGCCGATGTTGCCGACAGCAACGCTGGCCTCGCCGGCAGCCTTAAGCAGATAATCAGTCAGCGACGTGGTGGTCGTCTTGCCGTTGGTGCCCGTGATGGCAATCCAGTTATCGGGCGACAGGCGATAGGCAAACTCGGGCTCACCCATAATCTGGGCGGCATGCTCGCGCCCAGCCTTAAAGAAGCCCGAGAACTCCGAGATGCCCGGGCACGTCACGCATACGTCATAGGCGCCCTCGACCTGTTCGGTCCCATAGACAAACGACGCACCAGCAGCCTCGAGCGCACGCGTGGCGTCATTGGGCTCAGAGGTGCCACCGCCATACACGGTAACGGCACTTACGCGCTCGGGATGTGCCAGCGCCCAGCGGGCGACATCGAGACCGGATTTGCCCTGACCCAAAACGAGCAGGCTAAAGACATCAGCAAGAGACATGAAAGACCACTATCCCAACTGGAAGAACAGAGCAAGGCCAACGGCATCAAAGGCAGCAGCGATAATCCAAAAACGGATGACGACCTTGGTCTCGGCCCAGCCCTTCTTTTCGAAATGATGATGGATGGGCGCCATAAGGAAGACGCGCTTGTGCGTAAAGTGGAAGTAGACAACCTGAATCATGACCGACAGGGTCTCAACGATAAACAGGCCGCCGATGATAAGGGAGACGACCTCGGTGTTGGTCATGATGGACGTGCAGGCAAACGCGGCGCCCAGGGCAAGCGAGCCGGTATCGCCCATAAAGATGCTCGCCGGATAGCAGTTGAACCACAGAAAGCCCAAGCAGGCACCGGCACACGCGGTGCAGAAGATGGACAGGTTCACGTCTCCGTGCAAAAACGCCATGGCAGCCATGGCGAGCATGGCAATCATGGAGGTGCCGCCAGCAAGACCGTCAAGGCCATCGGTCAGGTTCACGGCATTAGAAAGACCGGCGATCATCAGCCAGCAAAAGACAATGTAGAGCCACGGGAACGAAAGGCCGCAGATGGTGGTCGAAAGCACGCCAAGGTCAATCGTCAGGCCGCCGGGAAAACGAATCTCGGGGGCGACGCCGCACCAGTTAACGGCAAGTACCGTAAAGGTGACACAGATAATGGTTAGGCCGATCATCTTGGCATGAGGCGTCAGACCGAGCGAGCGCCCATGCGTAACGGAGGTCAGGTCGTCGATCAGGCCCAGCACGCCGGTCGCCAGCGTGGCGAGCAGCACGAGCACGAGCTCGGTGGTGAGCTTGCCCATCAGCAGGCAGGTCAGCGAAATCGCAACAAGGATGATGACGCCGCCCATGGTCGGCGTACCCTGTTTAATCAAATGACGCTTGGGGCCGTCGGCTCGGACCTGTTGGC
>CATVQO010000012.1 GCA_958346165.1 uncultured Collinsella sp.
TGCTCTCCGGCTCGTGCGGAACTCGCGATCGACCTTATGCCCCGCCCCTCGGGACGACGGGACAGATTAAAGGAGCACCCATGGCAGGCAAGCCGCAAACACTAGCTACGACCTCGGCATTCGAGATCTTGGGCCCCGTCATGGTCGGCCCCAGCTCATCGCACACCGCCGGCGCCCTGCGGTGCGCCCAAGTTGCTGCCAGCCTGCTGGAAGGCCGCATCACCAAAGTCACCTTTGGCCTGTGGAACTCCTTCGCCCACACCTACCGCGGCCACGGCACCGACCGTGCGCTCGTCGCGGGCATCCTGGGTCTCGACACCGATGACGAGAACATCAAGCGGGCCTTCGACCTCGCGCGCGAGCAGGGCCTCGAATATCACTTTGACATCAAGGGCGACGACGCCTCCATCCACCCCAACACCGTCGACATCGACATGGTCGACGACACGGGCGCCACGGCACAGGTTCGCGGCGAGAGCCTGGGCGGCGGCAAGATGCGCATCAGCCGCATTAACGGCGTCGGCGTCGACATCTCGGGCATGTACTCCACGCTCTTCGTGGCGCACAAGGACGTCCCCGGTGTACTCGCCGCGCTCACCAACCTGCTCGCCTACGCACACGTGAACATCGCCTTCTGCCGCACCTACCGCACCGAAGTAGGCGGCCAGGCCTACTCCGTCTTTGAGACCGACGGCGCGCCCGACGACACCGTCGTCCCCATGCTGCGCAAGCTCGACAATGTCGATTACGCAACGTTTATCGAGCTCCCAGGCTCGGCCTCGTCGCTCTCCCCCGGCGTCTCGGCCATGGAGATCTTCGACGACGGCGAGCAGCTGCTCGATGCGTGTGAGGAACTGGGGCTCAGCATCGGCGCCGTCATGGCCGTTCGCGAGGCGCGTCTGACCGGCGAGGCCCACGCCGTCGCCGCCATGCGCCGCGTGCTCGACGTCATGCGCGAGGAGACCACGGCCCCCCTCGCAAATCCGCTGCGCTCACTCGGCGGGCTTATCGGCGGCGAGGCCAAGCTCGTCGAAGCCACCGGCCGCAACGATTTGAGTGCAAGCCTGATGGGCCCCGTTCAGACCGACGCCGTGGCCCGCGCCATGGCCGTGCTCGAGCGCTCCGCCACGATGGGTGTGATCGTCGCAGCTCCGACGGCAGGATCCGCGGGTGTTGTGCCCGGCTGCGTGCTGGCGCTCGCCGATCGCCTGCAGCTCGACGACGAGCAGGTCATGGACGCGTTCTACTGCGCAGCCGCCATCGGCCTCAACCTCACCACGAGCGCCTGCGTTGCCGGCGCCGAGGGCGGATGCCAGGCCGAGGTGGGAAGCGCCGCCGCCATGGCAGCCGCCGCGCTGGTGCAGATGCTCGGCGGCACGCCCGAGCAGGCGCTCGACGCCAGTTCCATCGCGCTGAGTAACCTGCTGGGCCTCGTTTGTGACCCCGTCGGTGGCCTCGTGGAGGTGCCCTGCCAAAACCGCAACGCCATCGGCGTGGCAGCGGCCTTTAGCTCGGCACAACTCGCCCTCGCAGGCATTAAGAGCTTGGTGCCGTTTGACCAGATGGCACATGTCATGCTCTCGGTGGGCCACGCGTTGCCAGCCACGCTGCGCGAGACGGCAAAGGGCGGCATCGCGCAGGCTCCGGCCGCACTTTCGGCCTGTGCAAAATGCGGTGTGTGCGGATAGCGACAAAGAACGACTCAAAGGTGGGACAAATGTCCCACCTCTTTTGAATGCCACCGTTTCCGTACCACAAACAGCAGGGCAATCGCTATAATGCAAGCCCAGTAAAAACACGATGAACCGCAAGGCGAAAATCGAAGGATATGCATACGATGTCGCAAAACGATCGAACTCAACTGATTCCCGATCCGCAGCAGCCGAGCAGGCACGCCGGCGGCGTTCAGTCGCCGCGTCCTATCGCGCCGAGCCACGGTCAGCAGCGTGGTGCGGCAAACGCTTCTCAACGCCCGAACCAACAGCGACAGCAGCGTCAACAACGTCAGCAGCACCAGGCAAACGGCAATGCGCCCAAGCAGCCCCCCACGCACGCTCGAGGCGATCGCGGCCCCGCGCGCAAGTCCGCCGGCAACAATAAGTCGGGCAAAAAGACGACGCTCTTTGTCGTCCTGGGTCTAATCGTCATTGTCTATATCGTAGGCGTCGTAGCATTTTCGCAGGTAGCCTACCCCAACACCACCATCGCCGGCGTCGACGTCTCGTTCTCCAACGCTTCGTCTGCCGCCACCAAGGTCAACTCGGCATGGAAGCACTATAAGCTCACCGTGACAGGCGATGACTTTAGCTGGACCTATCAGCCCGAGTCCGATGAGCCCATTGTCGACGGCGAAGCTGCTGCAAAAGAAATCATCAACCACAACGAAGCCTTTATTTGGCCGGTCCGCCTTGTGGAATCCTTAAGCGGCAAGACCAAAACAACTGCTACCTCCAACGAAGTCGATCTTGATCAAGACGTCGACCTGTCCATGCTCTCCGACACCTTTGACCAAAAGAAGTTTGAGAAGGATCTGGGCGCTGCCATCGACGAGTTTAACGAGGGGCGTTCGGGCACGTTCGAGGCCAATAGCTCCTATGACGAGCAGGCCGGCAAGTTTACCGTCGAGAAGGCGCGCTCCAACGAAAAACTCAACCGCGAGCATGTCATTAAGTATGCCGAGCTCGAGCTTGCCTCGCTGGCCGAGACCGTAGATCTTTCCAAGCTCGGCAACGATGCCTATGAGCCGCTCAATGGAACGCTGACCGATGATCAGATTCAGGCCGCATGCGATGCCGCCAACAACTTCCTGGGCGTCAACGTGACCCTCAAGCTCAACGGCGAGGATGCCGGCAAGGTTGATGGCAGCTCCGTGTTGCAGTGGATCAGCTTTGCCGATCCCGCCAACCCCACGCTCGATACGTCGCAGATCAGTAGCTGGGCAGCCGAGCTCGCCAACGGCTTTAATACCGTGGGCTCCACTCGCTGGTGGACGCGCGCCGATGGCAAGCAGTGCGCCGTCGAAGGCGGCGACTTTGGTTGGTCCATCGACAGCAGTTCGCTCGCCAAGCAGGTCGAGGACGCCATTAACAACAAGCAGACCGGCGAGATCGAGATCAAGTACTCCCAGAAGGCCGACACCTTTACCGCAAAGGGAGAGCCCGACTGGAAGGCGTATATCGACGTCGACCTGTCCGAACAGCACGCGCGCTACTATGACGAGAACGGAAATATCGTTTGGGAGGCCAACTTTATTTCCGGCAAACCGGGCGAAGACGCCACCCCCGAAGGCGTGTGGCAGATCAACAGCAACGACGGCGGCAGTACCCTGATCGGAGCCAAGGACCCCGAGACCGGTAAGCCCAAATACGAAAGCCCGGTGAGCTACTGGATGCCGTTTGAGGGCAATATGATCGGCTTCCACGATGCCACCTGGCAAAACGACAAGAGCTTCGATAATGCCGAGTCGTACAAGTGGTGCGGCAGCCACGGTTGCATCAACCTGCGCCTGGCAGACGCCAAGGCACTTCACGACCGCATCAAAGTCGGCCTGTGCGTGGTTGTCCACTCGTAGTACAACGCGCGCATTCCTACAACGTGGAACCACTGCGACCAATCTAACAGTTCCGAAAGAAACCGTCCTATGCGCCCGCCCCAACCGGTGGGCGCATATAATTATCGAGGTTCTTTCTATAAAGGAGACGCTATGCCGAATGTCCCCACGATCACCCCGGGCCCAGATGATACCGAGCGCACGCCCGAAGGTGCCACCGAAACGATTCCTCTGATTACAAACGTACATGCCGACAAGCAGAGCGGACGCACGAACGATACGGCCGAGATTTCCGATGAAGAGGCATATGCCAAGCTCAAGGCAAAGCGTGCCGAACGTCGACGCAAAAAGCTGATTCGTCGCGGTATTGCCGCCGGCGTCGTGGGTGCCATCGCGCTCACTGCCATTGTCGCAACCCTTGTTATCAATGCGCAGCCACAGGGCGCTAGCGATCCTGTGACCGACATGGCGACCGAGGGCACGTTTACCACAACGGTCGAGGCGAAAGGCCAGCTCAAACCCATTTCGTCCTCAGTGGTCTCCCCTTCTGTCGACGGAACGGTCGATTCAATCAACGTGCAGGCAGGCCAATCCGTCAACGAGGGCGACGTGCTTATGACCATTAAAAACGACGAGCTCGATCGCAACGTTGCCGAGGCGCAGCGTGCAGTTGCAGCCGCTCAAGAAGACCTCGCCAACGCACAGAAAGCCGCAGCCGCTGCGCAGGCCACCCCAACGATGGACGATGATGGAGCTTCCGCAGCAGCTGGCATCACCGCCGCATCAGCGGACACAAACGCCGTATCGGCCGCACAGCGCAGCCTCGCATCGGCCCAGGCAAACCTCGATCAGGCGAACGCCAAGGCAGCCAGCCGTACGGTCACGGCCCCGAGCTCGGGCAGCATCGTGGAGCTCAACGCCAAGGTGGGCGCCACGGTAACAGGCGGCATGATCATGGGCGAAAGCGACACGAGCAGCGGAAAGCAGTGCATGCAGATCGCCGACCTATCTAAGATGAAGGTGACCGTGCAGGTGGGCGAAAAGGACATCGCCAAGATCGCCGTTGGACAGAGCGCCAACGTCACGTATCCCGCGTTTCCCGATATCGTGAGCCAGGGCACCGTCACGGCTATCGCGTCGGTGGCAAACTCCGATGCCGCCAACGGTGGCGGCGGCAGCGTAACCTTTAACGTCGACATCCTCATCGAGGCGCCCGACGCGCGCCTGAAGCCGGGCATGACGGCCGAGGTATCGGTGGTGACCGAGCAGCTCGACGACGTGGTGATGGTGCCGACGATGGCGCTCATGACCGAAGACGGCGAACACTATTACGTCAACGTGGCAACCGATGACGAGGGCAAGCAAACCCATCGCGTGAAGGTGGCCGTCGTGACGCAAAACGACAACGAAGCCGTAGTCGGCAAGACACAGGTCAAGCGCGACGACCAGGGCAACGAGATCAACCCCAACGTGCCGGTTACCAAGCTGCGCGATGGCGACACGCTCGTCATGGACACCGAAGCGGACGCAACGGCTGACGGCGGCTACAGCGCGGATTCGGGCAGTATGCCAGCCGATGAGGACATGTAATGCGTCCCGTTATCGACATCCGCAACGTGCACCGCATCTTTGAGAGCGAGGCGGGGTGCGCCCACATCCTGCACAACGTGAGCCTGGCGGTAGATCCCGGCGAGTTCGTCGCCATTACCGGCCCTTCGGGCTCGGGCAAGTCAACGCTCATGAACATCCTGGGCTGTCTGGACAAACCGACGGCGGGCGACTATTACCTGCAAGGGCTCAACGTGGCCGAGCTTGACGATGACGAGCTCACCGAAGTTCGCGCCCTGAGTATTGGCTTTGTCTTTCAGAGTTTCAACCTGCTGCCGCGCCTGTCGGTTATCGAAAACGTCATGCTGCCGCTGGCCTACACCAATGTGCCCCGTAGCCAGCGCGAAATGCGCGCCGTGCACGCGCTGCAGGCTGTCACGCTGCCCGTCGACCACTGGGACCACCGCATATCCGAGCTCTCGGGCGGCCAGATGCAGCGCGTCGCAATCGCGCGCGCCCTCGTCAATGACCCGCCCATCATTCTGGCCGACGAGCCGACGGGAAACCTGGACTCCGCCACTGGAGCGCTTGTGATGGAGACCTTCCATAAGCTCCAGAAGCGCGGCAAAACCATCGTGCTTATCACACACGACCCCAGCATCGCCGCCGAGGCCGACCGTGCCATGACCATCCGCGACGGTCGCATTCACGACGGCGCGTATATTCCACATGCACCGCGGACCCTGCGCAGCGCCGTAGATAGCCTGCCCATGATTTCCGCCTCCACCAACCCGCCGAAAGGAGTGGTGGCATGAGCGCCCGCGATCTCATCCAGGAAGCCCTTCACTCGCTCGAAGCCAACAAGGGGCGCAGCCTGCTCACCATCCTGGGCATTGTCATCGGCATCGCCTCGGTTATCGCCATGACTTCGCTCATCGGCGGTATCCAAAACAGCCTGGTCAACAGTCTGGGCCTCAATGCGGCACGCATGGTGCAAATCTATTCGTCGCAAGAACTCACCGAGTCGGACATCGAGAAGCTTCAAAAACTGGTGCCGCAGATAGAGCAGATCGGCATTGTCGACAGCGCGTATACCGAGTATAAGACCGGCGATAAAAGCTATACCGTCATGGCACAGGGTGTCGATAGCGACATGCTCGACGCCGTGGGGGCCAGCAAGCTCGTTGCGGGGCGTACCTATTCCCAGGCCGAGTCTCAATCAGGCTCGCGCGTGGCGCTCATCAGCCGCGGCGGCGCCGATCAGCTGTACGGCAACGAACAGGATGCGCTGGGGAAAACCATCAAGGTGTCCAACGGCGAGGTGCAGATTGTAGGCGTGATTGATGGCGGCAGCGACTCCATGGGCTCTCTCACGCTGTATATGCCACGCGAAACCATCTCAGGTCTGTTTGGCGACGAGAATCCCTCATTCCCCAGCGTGACGGCACTTGCCGCCGAGGGCACGGACATGGACGAGCTTTGTAAGACCATCGAGTCCAAGGTGCGCGCGATGAAGGGCATCGCGGAGGATGATGAGTACGACAGTGTATCGGCGACCTCCATGAAAAGCGCCATCGATGCGCTCAACTCCTTTATGGGCGCGTTCTCACTCATCATGGGTGCTGTCGCCAGTCTCTCGCTGCTTGTCGGCGGTATCGGCATTATGAACATGATGCTCACCAACGTGACTGAGCGCATCCGCGAGATCGGCATCCGCCGCGCTCTGGGCGCCAGTCGTCGCGATATCACCGCCCAGTTTTTGGCCGAGTCTTCGGCATTGTGCATCACCGGCGGTCTGCTGGGTGTCCTGATTGGCTATCTGCTGGCCTGGGCTCTTGCGATGTTTGCCGCAGGATCAGGGATTCTTGGCGAGCTCGGTGCCAGCGGGCAAATCACACCGAGCTTTTCAATCGCCACGGTGCTGCTGGCCTTCGCCGTCTCCGTCGGCATCGGCGTAATCTTTGGCTTCTACCCCGCTCGCCGCGCGGCAAAGCTCGACCCGGTGGAGTGCCTACGCTACCAGTAAGCCACCACCAACAAGTTGCGGTGAATTAGGGACTGAATACGCTATCTAGCAGCAAAAACAGACACTATTTCACCGCAACTTATTGAAGGGCTGCTTGCGCCAGTTCCGGGCGTCGTGCTCGAGCTTTTGGCGGATGACGGGCTTATACGGGTCGAGCTTGCTCGGGGCGCTCCTCCTCGCGGGTGGGAGGGCGCGCAGGCGCGGCGAGCGCCTAGCGCGCGAACTCGCGTAAAAGTGCGTCTTCCACTTCCCGAAGCGAAAGGGCCCCGCCTCCCTCGGCGGGACGGGTGACCACGATGCAGCGCGCTCCAGCGTCGCGCGCTGCGGCGAGCTTCTCAGCCGTGCCGCCTACGGTTCCCGAGTCCTTGGTCACAAGCCACTGGGCGCCCACCTGCCGAAGCATCGCCTCGTTGAGCTCGCGGGTGAAGGGCCCCTGCATGCCGATGACGTGCGACGGCGAAAACCCCGCGTCGATGCACTTCGTTATAGCACCGGGCAGCGGGAGCACACGCACGAAGAAGCGCTCCGCGAAATCGGCGACGCGCGTGTAGGGAGCAAGCTCCTTGCTCCCCGTCGTGAGAAGCGCGCGACCCGGGTTCTCGGAGAGAAAGCGCGCCGCGCAGGCGATCGACGCGACCGGCACGACGCCTTTGGGCAGCGCCTCGGCCGGGCGCGCAAGGCGCAGGCATCGTGCACCCACGGCGAGCGAAGCGGCCCGGATGTTGCCGCTTGCGAGCGTGGCGAAGGGGTGCGTGGCATCGACGACGATGCACGCGCCGGAAAGCTCGCGCTCCATGTCGGCCTCGTCGAGCCTGCCCGCATGCACCTCGATGCCCGGAAGCTGGCCCAAAAGCTCGCCTCCGTACTCGGTTGCCGCGTAGGCACGGGCGGGGATGCCCGCCCCGCTCGCCCATTCGCACAGAAGGCGGCCCTCGGTGGTGCCGGCGAAGATGCGCAGCGCCGGCGCGGATGCGGGCGCCGTCACTTCGGGCCGCCTGGGCGCGTGATCTGGTAGAGCAGCGCGTTCATAATGGCGGCCGCCACGGTCGAACCGCCCTTGCGACCCCTCGCGACGATGGCCGGCACGCGTCGCGCGAGTAGCTCCTCTTTCGCCTCGACCACGTTCACAAACCCGACCGGCACCCCAACGACGAGCGCGGGCGCGATCTTCCCCGCGTCCATGAGCTCGGCGAGGCGCAGAAGTGCCGTGGGGGCGTTACCGACGGTCACGATGAGCGGACCCTCGATGCCGCAAGCTTTGTCCATGCTCGCAACGGCGCGAGTCGTGCCCGCGGCGCGCGCAGCCGCGGCGACATTAGGGTCGGCCATGTAGCACACGGCCTTGCAGCCGAGCTTTGCGAGCGCGGGCTTGCTTATGCCTGCGAGCGCCATGTTCGTGTCGGTGAGCACCGTGGCCCCTGCGCGCAGTGCGTCGAGAGCACAGTGCGCGGCGTCATGGGTGAATACGAGGGAATCGGCGTACGAGAAGTCGGCAGTGGTGTGGATGACGCGCTTCACGACGGGCTCTTCAAGCGGCGGGAACGTGCGGCCGCCGAGCTCTTCGGTGATGATCTCGAAGCTGCGCCGCTCGATGTCGCCGGGCGCCATCTCCTTGGAATCCATCTAGTACTCCACTCCTTCCCTTGCACCTATCCCCTGAGCGTAGGGGTGTTTCTCGCACCGCATCTCGGTTATGTAGTCGGCCTTCTCCACGATCTTGCGGGAAGGCGCGCGCCCGGTGAGCGCTACTTCGACGCCGCGCGCGGACATATCGAGCGCGCGGTCCACGAGCGCCTCGTCGACAAGCCCCTTCGAAAGCGCGTCGAGCGCCTCGTCGAGCACGAGCAGTCCCTCCTGCGCGCCCTCGAGCTCGGCGAGCGCGGAAGCGAGGTTCCCATCGTGCAGCTCGCGCGTCGCGGCAAGTTCTTCCGACGTCATGGACCAGGTAAACTTGTCCGACGCCTTCCCCGCGAACACGGGCACGCCGAAATGCTCGGCGAGCAGGCGCACCTCCCCGCTTTCGCCGTCTTTCAGGAACTGCACGACGACGACGCGGCGGCCTGCGGCGAGCATGCGAAGGGCGAGGCCCATCGCCGCCGTGGTCTTGCCTTTGCCGTCGCCATGATACACGTGGATCATACGCCCTCCTCGATAATGCGGTAGACATACTCCATGTCGAGCGCCACGCGCACGGAGTCGGCCAGGCGGTCGAACTCGCGCGCACGGTGATCGGCCGCGGACGCCGCGCCCACAGCACCCACGACGCTCTCGGGCAGGCCACGCATGCGCGCGAGCGAGCGCGCGAGGGCGAGCGCCACCCCCGGTTCGTCGAACAGGCCGTGGAGATAGGTTCCAAACACGTTTCCGCAGGCCGCGCCGTCTGGTTTGCCGCCAATCGTGCCCGCAGGGGCGCAGGAGACGATCGTTTCGCCGTCGTGGATCTCGTACCCGCGAGCCGTCATGCCGTTCCACACCGAGAACGCGCCTTGGGCGCCTGTGATGCGCAGCTCCGACTGGGCGAGGCGCTTTTCCTCCCTGAACACCGTACTTGCAGGGATGAGCCCGAGCCCGCGCGCGGTGCCAGCGCCTTCCCTGCCGTGCGGGTCGGAAAGCTCGTCACCCAAAAGCTGGTAGCCTCCGCATATGCCGAGCACCGGCGTGCCCGCACCCGAAAGCGCGCGTACACAGGCTCCGATGCCGCTAGCCGCAAGCCAGCGCGCGTCGTCGAGCGTGGTCTTCGAGCCGGGGAGCACCACCAGGTCGGGTCGGCCCAGATCGGTCGTCGAGGAAACGTAGCGCACGCCCACGCCGGGCACGCGCGAAAGCGGGTCGAAGTCGGTGAAGTTCGACAGATGTGGAAGGCGCACGACGGCGACGTCGATGACGCCGCGCGCCTCGCGGGCAGATAGGCGCGGCGCGAGCGAGTCCTCGTCGTCCAGGTCGAGCGTAAGATACGGCACGACCCCCACGACGGGAACCCCGCACATCTTCTCGAGCGGGGCCAAACCCGGGCGCAGGATTTCCACATCGCCGCGGAACTTGTTCACCACAAGCCCCCGCAAAAGAGCGCGATCCTCGGGCGCAAAGAGCGCGACCGTGCCGTAGAGCTGGGCAAACACCCCGCCTGGGTCGATGTCGCCCGCGAGCAGCACGGGGGAGGACACGGCGCGCGCGAGCCCCATGTTGACGATGTCGTTTTCGGCAAGGTTGATTTCGACGGGGCTGCCGGCGCCCTCGATGACGATGACGTCGTTTTCCTCCGCGAGCGAATCGAACGCCTCCAAAATCTGCGGCATGAACGCCTTCTTTCGCGCGAAGTAGTCCCTCGCAGCGAAGGCTCCCTGCGCCTTGCCGGCCACGATGAGCTGGCTTCGGTGGTCGCTTTCGGGCTTGAGCAGGATGGGGTTCATGCGCACGTCGGGCGCGATGCCGCACGCCTCGGCCTGCATGATCTGGGCGCGCCCCATCTCGTGCCCATCGGCCGTGACACCGCTGTTGAGCGCCATGTTCTGGCTCTTGAAGGGAGCCACGCGCAGGCCGTCCTGCGAAAGCACACGGCACAGCCCCGCCGCAAGCAGGCTCTTCCCCGCGTTCGACATGGTGCCCTGGATCATGATGGGCTTCGCCCTACCCACGGGTATCGACCTCCTTCGCCGAGCCTCGGCCATCCGCGCCCGCCATAGCGTCGCTGCAAGAAGCGCCGCCCCGTTCGTCGGGTTCGCCTTCGCCCGATGCGCCTTCCGCCCGAAGCGCGCGGCTGAACGCCATCGCAAGCCGGGCGTTCTCCTTGCGCGTGCGCACCGCGACGCGGCACCAGAAACGGGACAGTACCGAAAACGAGTCGCACGTGCGGACCAAAACCCCCTGTTTATACAGGCGCTCGGGGATGTCTTTCGCCGGCATGCGGACTAAAAGGAAGTTCGCATCCGACGGCACGACGGAAAGCCCGAGCGAGGAGAGCTCGTGGGAAAGCCACGCTCGCTCGCCCGCCAGTACATCGCGCGTGCGCGAGACGTATTCGACGTCTTCCAGGGCGGCGATGCCTGCGGCCTCGGCGACCGAGGAGACGGGCCACGCCTGTCCCGCCCGGCGAATCCCCTCGAGGAGTTGGGCGTTTCCGCTGATCAGATACCCCAACCGCAACCCTGCCATTCCGTAGAGCTTGGTGAACGCGGAGAGCACGGCCACATGGTGCGAACACGCGGCGCGTGCGGCCACGCTCCTTTCGCGGGCGTCGGGCGCAAATCCGAGGAAGCACTCGTCCACGACGAGCAGCGCGCCCACCTGCTCGCAGCGGCAAGCCGCGGCATCGATCACGCTGGGGTCGACGAGGCGCCCCGTCGGGTTGTTCGGATTGCAGAGGTACGCCACGTCTCCCGGCCCCTCGATCGCGCGGGCGAAGGAGGCGGGCACGTCGAAGTCGTCCGCTTCGGAGAGCGGGAACTCCTGCACGCATGCACCGTAGTACGATGCCGCCTCCGCATATTCAGAGAACGTCGGCGCGCACACGACGATGCGTTTCGGGCGCACCGCCGCAGCGAGCCGCCAGATGATGTCGGACGCGCCCGCGCCGCAGACGATAGTATCTTCGGGAATGCCCTGGGCGCGCGCTAGGGCGCGAACGAGGGCGAGGCTTTCCCTATCGGGGTAGGCGTCGATTCGAGAAAGCGACTTGCAAGCTGCGGCGACGGCGCGCGGCGAGGGGCCTGCCGGATTCACGTTCACCGAGAAGTCGATGAGATCGGAGGCGCCCCCTTCGCAACCGATGCCGAGCGATTGCGCGCTGCCCCCATGCGTACGGGCGCGCAGGATTCCCCCGGCAGCCCGGAGCGCGGCGTGGTCTTCCCTCATGCCATCGCCCCCAAGGCGAGCACGACCGCCGCGCGCGCGGCGCCGAAGACGACGAGCGCGCATACGGACGCGGCGAGCATGAGCCTTGTCGCCCGGGCGATGTCGCCCCACTCGATTTCGCGGGACGCGTCGCCTATCGTCGGTTTCTCAACGAGCTTGCCGAAATACACCGCGGGTCCTGCCAGGCGCAGCCCGAGCGCGCCCGCACACGCTGACTCGGTCTGCGCCGAGTTGGGGCTCGCATGGCGACGCCTGTCGCGGCGCCAGATGCGCGCCGCCCCGCGCGCGTCGAGCCCGACGATCGGGCACACGGCGATCATGAACAGGGCCGATAAGCGCGAGGGAATCCAGTTCACCGCATCGTCGAGGCGCGCCGAGGCGCGACCGAAGTCGATGTAGCGCTCGTTTTTGTAGCCCACCATGCTGTCGAGCGTGTTCACCGCCTTGTACGCCATGCCCAAGGGCGCACCCCCGATCATAAGGTAGAAAAGTGGCGCGATGACGCCGTCGCTCGCGTTCTCCGCCACCGTTTCCACGGCGGCGCGCGCGACGCCCTGCTCGTCGAGAACAGACGTGTCGCGTCCCACGATGAGCCCGACGGCTTCGCGCGCCGCGACAAGGCCGCCCTTCGAGAACGCGTGGGCCACGGCCAGGCTCTGGCGGCGCAGCTCGCATGTCGCGAGAACCTGATAGCTCGCCCATGCCTCGGCCACGAAGCGCAAGCCGGAGTGAACCATGCCGCAAAGATGTAGGATACCCCAGGTCAAAAGCCCACACGCAAGCGGAAGCGCCACGGCGAGCACAAGCCCTGCGGCACGCGTGCCCGCGGACGTTTGCGGGATTGCGCCTCGAAGGCGGCCTTCGGCCCACGTGATCGCGCGCCCCATGGCGACGACGGGATGGGGAAGCCAGCGCGGGTCGCCGAAGGCAAGGTCGGCCGCGAACCCGGCGGCGACGGCAAGAATCGTCATCACCGGGCATCGCCCCCCGAAGCGGGGCGAACGTCGCGAAGGCAGCGCCCATCCCAGGTGGCGGCCCATGCGCCGCCCGGCTCGGTATGCACGTCGAAATATCCCATTTTCGGGACAGCTAGCTCGGAGAGTAGCGCTTTCACGGTACCCGCGTGAACGACGAAGACGGCGCGCCTACTCCCCTGGGCGCGCTCCGATTCGCACGCCTCCCGAAACGCCGCGACGACGCGGCGGGTGAAATCGCTCTTGCCCTCGCCATGCGGGCAGCGCGTCTCGCACCAGGAGTCTACCCAGGCGTGGTAGCGCACATCCTCTTTAAGCTCGGCGGCGCTTCGCCCCTCGAAGTCACCGAAATCCATCTCGCGCAGACCGGGGCACGCCATAAGCTCCGCGTTCGGGAAGAGGATGCGAGCCGTCTGGTCGGTGCGGGCCATGCCGCTCGTGATAACACGGAACACGTCACGATCGCACGCGAGGTCGCGCAAAGCGCGCTCGCCCGCACTCGACAGGGGCTCGTCGGTGCCCGCCCCGCTGTAGCGATGGTCTTCCGTGCCCGCCGTGGCACCATGGCGCACGAAGACGACTTCCAAAGGCGCGCCCGCGCCCTGCGTCCCTCGAGGCGCATCGGCAAGGTTTCCTTTGATGACCTGGGGAATCCCGCACGTCATGCGCACGACGACGTCGGCGCGCGCAGCGAGCGCGCATCCCAGGCGCCCCGCGCGCTCGCGCCATTGGGCGTCTTCCGCACGCATGGGGACGACCCCCGAGCCGACCAAGGGCAGAATCACTGCGTCGAAGCCGATCAGCCGCTCGAGCGCCCGGTCAGCGTCGAGCGCGCGTACGAGTTCCTCAGCACGGTACGCGACACGGCCGGCAAAAGCCGCGGGCACGCCGCCCTCCGCAAGCTGCGCCGCGTCGACGAAATCGTCCGCCGCGAACCCGAGCCTTTCGCGCACGAAGGTCCTCTTCCCCGAATGCGCGCCACCTACCACGAGAATCATAGGAGCATGCCCCCCGCCACCAGCATGGCAAGCATCGCGAGCTCGGCCCATTGCAGAAACCATCCGGCCAAATCACCCGTCACCCCGCCGAAGCGGGACAGGGCAACATGGCGGTACCACGCGAGCGCCAAAAGCCCCGCCACCGCCATAAGGGCGCCGACGGCCTGAGCGCACGCGACCATCCCTGCAGCCGAAGCCGCAGCGAAAGCGCAAAGCGGCACGACGATCGCCGCGCGCTTCTTCGCAGGCGAGAGCCCCACGGCCATGCCGTCCGCCCGCGCGGCAGGCCAGCATTCTACGGCGAGCCCCGAAAGCGCGCGGGAGAACACGAGCGAGCACAGAAGCGCGAGGAACGCCCCCGCCGTAAGCGGCAGCGCGGTGAACAGGGAAAACTGCAGAATAAGGTACACGACAACACCGATGACCCCGAAGGCGCCCGCCCGCGGGTCGTGCATGATCTCGAGCTTTCGCTCGCGCGGGGCCCAACTTGCAAGCGCATCGGAGGTGTCGCAGAGCCCGTCTAGGTGGATGCCTCCCGTCACCGCCACAGGCAACGCCACGAGCACGGCCGCGACGATGGTCGCGGGCACGCCGAGCAGGTTCGCCACGTGCCCCCACGCCGTCATGAGGAAGCCTTCCGCAAGGCCCACCAGGGGAAACGCGGCAAGCGCATGGGTTGACCCGAAATCGGTCCAGGCCGATTTCGGGACGGGGATGCGCGAGAACGTTCCGAACGCCGCGCCGATTGCCTCTGCTATCTTCACCTTGTAGGTCCTTCGCCTTTCATCCACACGGGAATCCCGCATACCACTTCGACTGCGCGGTCGGCCAGCGCCGCCACGCCCGCGTTCACGCGCGCGAGCGCGCGCCTCCATGCCTCGGTCCCCTCATCGTAGCGCATCCCATCGGCGAACACGTCGACGGTGACCACCACCGTATACGCAGCGGCCTGAGCGAGCCGTTCGATGCCTCCGAGCACCTCGCGCGCCGCAGCGTCGGGGTCACGTGGGGACAAGCCGCCTTCCGCGAAGAGCTCGTTCGCAACCAGGTTGCCCACGTCCTCCAAAAGAAGCGTGCAGCCGCACGGAAGCCCGGACGCTGCGGCGCCCACGTCACGCGTGCGCTCGAGGGTGGAAAACCCCTTGCCCTCGCGCAGCGCCCGATGGCGCGCGATGCGGCGGGCGCCCTCTTCCCCGAAGGGCTCCATCGTTGCCAGGTACACGCGGGGGCCGTCGTGCCCGAGGCACAGGGACTCGGCATAGGCGCTCTTGCCGCTCGCGGCGGCGCCGATGACGAGTGTCACCGTCATTTCCCAGCCTCGAAATGCTCGTAAGCAGCCATGCCAGTCGCCGTGAACGTCTTCCCATCCCGGTACACGCGCAGCGCCGAATCCAGAAGGGGCAGATACGCCATGGCGCCCGCGCCCTCGCCCAAGTGCATGCCTGCGACGAGGGGTGCCTTTATGCCGAGCTCGCGAAGGAGCTCCTGGCTTGCGGGTTCGCTCGATGCGTGGGTGCCCACGAGGTAGCCCAAGGCGTTGGGGCAAAGGCGCACCGCGCACAGGGCCGCCGTGCAGGATATGACCCCGTCGAGGAGCGCCGGCGCCTTCGAGGCCGCGGCCCCCAGGTAGAAGCCGCACATCGCCGCGATGTCGAATCCGCCCACCTTCGAGAGCACGTCGATCGGGTCGGCGGGATCGGGCGAGTTCGCGTCGATAGCGCGCTCGACCACGTCGCGCTTGCGCGCGAGCGAGGCGTCCGAGAGCCCCGCGCCGCGGCCGACGAGGCTCCGCGCGTCCGCCCGGATGAGCACTGCGGCCACCGCCGCCGAGGTGGTCGTGTTGCCGATGCCCATCTCGCCCGCGGCGAGAAGGCGCACGCCGGCGCGAGCAAGCCCGCACGCGACGGCGATTCCGACCTCGATCGCGCGCACAGCCCCATCGCGAGACATAGCGGGGCCGTGCGCGATGTTGCCGCTCCCCCGCCGCACGTTCGCGCGTACCATGCGCGCGTCTTCTATGCCCCGGGCCATACCCACGTCGACGGGCACGACCTCGGCACCCGCGAACGCCGCCATGCGGCAGGCGCTCGTGGCTCCCTCGCACATGTTGCGCGCGACGGCTCGCGTCACGTCTTGTCCGCTTTGCGACACGCCTTCGGCAACGACCCCGTTGTCGGAGAAGAATACTGCGAGCGCACGGGGAAACTCGGCCACCTCGGCGCTCCCCTGAGCTGCGGCGATACGCGCGACGGCATCTTCAAAGTCGCCCAATCCCCCCAAGGGGTGCGCGATGGAGTCCCACGCGGCGTACGCGGCGGCGCGGGCGCACTCGTCTGCGGGCGCGATCCGGGAGAGCGCGGCTTCGAGCACGGCGCCCGGCGCCGACGAGAACGCGCGCTCGACTTCCTCGCGGATGCAGGCAAGCGCGGTTTCGGTTGCTTCAGCCATGCCGTCTCCTCTCTGCGAACGACGCTGCGGCAGACGCGAACGCGCGCGCAACGTCGGGGTTCGCAGGATAGTACACATGCGGGAAGCCCGCAACCAGGGACGGGGTAGTCGTCATGCACGGCCAGCCTTTGTCGCGCCGGGGCTTTTGCGCCCAAAAGTCGCCGCCCGGGCAGGTGGACTGCCAGTAGTGGAACTCGTGCGCGCGGATGCGTGTGCCGCGCGGCCCGTAGAGCCCGTCGCGTTGGGAAGTGAGCTCCACGTACCCGAAATGTGACAGCCTTCCCCCGTTCTCGCTTGCGCCCACAAGGGCGCCCACAACAGGCCAGCGCCGCCCCTCGCTATCGGAGATTTCGCGCTGCAGGTACAGAAACCCACCGCATTCGGCAACCGTCGGCATGCCGGATTCCACCGCACGCCGCACCGCCTCGCGCATCGGCGCGTTCTCGGAGAGCTGCCGCACATGGAGCTCCGGGTAGCCGCCTCCCAGATAGAGGGCGCTTGTCCCCCGCGGCAACTCGCTATCACACAGGGGGCTGAAAAAGGCCAGCTCGCAACCCAGGTCCTCGAGCGCGCGCAGGTTCTCCTCGTAGTAGAACGAGAACGCCTCGTCACGCGCAACGGCGACGATGGGCCGCGCTCCCGCGATCGGCTCCAACCGGTAAGGTTCCTCGCAGATATCGGGTGCCGTCGCCGCTATTTCGAGCAAGCGGTCGACGTCGACGCTCTTTTCCACCAGCTCGGCCATCTTGTCGATGCGCGCGGAGAGCTGCTCGACCTCGTCGGCGGTCACAAGCCCCAGATGCCGGCTTTCGAGCGAGAACGCCTCGTCGGCGGGAATATTACCCAAAACCGCGACGCCCGTGTGCTTCTCGATCGCAGGCGCCGCGTAGGCGCAGGCAGCGGCGCTCGTCTTGTTCAGCACGACGGCGCGCACGTTCGCACAAGGCAGGAACTCGGCGATGCCGCGAATTACGGCGGCGAGCGATAAAGACGCCCCGCGCCCGTTCACCACTAAAACGACCGGCGTTTCCGTGTCGCGCGCAACCTGGTAGCTGCTCGCGTCGGCCACGCCGGGCGCCATGCCGTCGTAGAAGCCCATGACCCCCTCGAGCACCGCGACATCCGCGCCCGCGGCGCCGCGTGCGAGCAGGGCGCGCAGCGTCGGGGCGTCGGTGAAGAAGCCGTCTAAGTTGCCCGAGCGCGCGCCCACGACGCGACGATGAAAGAGCGGATCAATGTAGTCGGGGCCGCATTTGAAGGCCGCGCATGCAAGGCCGCGGCGCGCGAGCGCGCGCAGGAGCGCGCACGTAACGACCGTCTTGCCGCTCCCGCTCGAGGGCGCAGCGACCATGAAGCGCGGGATGG
>CATVQO010000013.1 GCA_958346165.1 uncultured Collinsella sp.
AGTCATTTAAGAACGTCCCCAAGAACTAGTCGTTTAAGAACGTCCCCAATGACTAAGCGGTGGCGCGGCCTAGCCAGTTGCCGCTGTGGTGGTAGATGGTGAACATCGTGGCCGTAATGAGCCACGTTACGGGGTAGACCAGCAGTAGATGCTCGAGCGACGGATCGAAGGGCATGATCGCAAACACCCAGATCACCCTCAAGACAACGGTGCCAAAGATGGTGAGCATCATAGGCTGCAGACTCACGCCGGCACCGCGAATGGAGCCCGATGCGTTTTCGATAATGGAGAAGATCGCGTAGAACGGCGCGATAAAGTGAAGAATCGTCGTGGTGTACGCCGAAATCGAAGCATCGTCGACAAACAGACGCGACAACGGACCCGAGAACACCAGCAGCACGGCAGACAGGCCACCAATGAGCATAAACGACAGCACGAGTGACGTATGGTAGCCCTTGCGCATGCGCTCGTAATTGCGCGCGCCAAAGTTCTGCGCCGAGAACGTAGTGATCGATACGCCGAGCGCCTCGGTCACCATCCAGATAATGCCATCCAGGCGCCCAGATAGACCCCAAGCAGTCGTGACATCGGCGCCAAACGAATTAACCGACACCTGGACCAGCACGTTCGAGATCGAATAGGCAGCCGATTGAAAACCGAGTGGCAGACCACACGAGATCATACTCTTACAAATACCGCGATCGATGCTGAGCTTAGACAGCGAAAGACGCCATGCACCCGGAGCGCGCATCATGCGAAACACGATCATCGTTGCATTGGAGCAAATGGTCAGCGCCACTGCGATGCCGCAGCCCAGCGCCTCCATATGCAACACAGCGACAAAGATGATATCCAGCACCACGTTAACCAGGCAGCCAGAAGCAATGATCACGGCGGGGCCGCGTGTGTCGCCCACGGCGCGCAGCAGTGCGGTTCCCATATTAAGCAGCAGTGCCGCAACCATCGCGGCAAAATAACAGCGAGCATAGGCCACGCCCTCGGCCAATAGTTCATGCGGCGTGTTCATAAGCACCAGCATGGGCTCAACGAACACTATGCCAAGAATCGAGAAAACGATACCGCCCACCAGCGCGAGCGTCATGGCGGTATGGACCGAACGACTCAGCCGTTCATCATCGTGCTGGCCAAAATACTGACCGGTAATGACCGCGCAGCCGGCGCCGACGCCAACGCAAAAGCCAATGCAGAGCTCGGTTAGGACCATCGTGGCCTGAATGCCGCCCAACGCAAGCTTGCCGCCAAACTGACCGACGATATAGGTGCCGATAAGCGTGTAGGCCTGCTGAAAAAACGAACTAAAAAAGATGGGAACGCACAGCGACAGCAGCTGTTGCCAAATGACACCCTGCGTTACATCGATAGCCGTAGATTTCTTAGCCACACGCCCTCCCCGCCAGCGTACGTCAAACAACAAAACGGCAATTTAAGACCAAAGCCAATACCAGCTTATCACCGACTGGCGGCGACCGAAACACCCCGAATTAGAGCCCGGTGAGAAATATCTGCCTAGTGATACAAACCCGGCTGGTAGTGATACTCATTGCTCACGTGCGGGCACAGCTGCCAAAAGGCGACGGCGCTCGCCGCGGCCACGTTGAGCGAATCGACCCCGTGCGCCATCGGAATACGCACGGCGCGGTCACAGCCGGCAATAGTTTTAAAGCCCAAGCCGGCACCCTCGGTACCCATAAAAATCGCCAAGCGATCAACCTTCTGCAGCACAGGATCGTCCAGCGAAACGGAATCGTCCGTCAACGCCATAGCGGCACACGAAAAGCCGGCATCATGAAGCGCGGCCAAGCCATCATGCGGCCACACGCGCGCCTCACTGCCAATACGCGTCCACGGAACCTGAAACACGGTGCCCATGCTCACGCGGGCCGAGCGACGGTACAACGGGTCGCAGCACGTCGGGCTGACCAAAATACCGTCAACGTTCAATGCGGCAGCCGAGCGGAAAATCGCGCCAACATTGGTGTGGTCGACAATACCCTCAAGCACACACACGCGCACCGGACGATCCCCCGCCGCCTCGACGACGCCGCCCAAGAACTCATCAACCGGAATCTGACGCGGGCGACGGAACGCCGCGAGCGCACCACGCGTCACGTTGAAGCCCGTCAACTGCTCCATGAGCTCCATGGAGGCCACGAACACAGGAACAGGACCCGCGGCCTCGCGCACAACCAGGCGCTCGAACAGCGGCATCATCTGATCGAGCCAGCGTTCGCCCAACAGAAAGCTCACCGGCTCGTATCCGGCGCGCACCGCACGTTCTATGACCTTGGCGCTTTCGGCGATAAAGATGCCCTTTTGCGGCTCCAGCACGCAGCGCAGCTCACGCTCGGTCAGTCGCACATAGGCATCGAGCCGCTCGTCCTCGAGCGAATCGATTCGCAGCACCTCAATGGCATCAGTCATAGTAGCCAGCCCGCACCCTTCTTTACAGCATATCTATACCAAACGAGGCGACGCTAAGCGCCGCCCCATGCATTCAATCAAACCGATGATACCGTTCGCGCCAGGCGATTTACGCCTCGATGCGACGATACGTCACGAACTCATAATCGACACCCTCGTCACCCTCACCGGCGGCAATCGTCGCGACCCCGCTACGCTGCGCAATCTCCCACACAGAATCGGCTTCCAAATCGGGAAAGTACGTATCCACGACATGGACGCAGTGGTTATGCGTGACCTCGGCCTCGGCGCAATACGGCAGAAACTGACGATACACCTCACCGCCACCGATCACCCAGGCAACGGGCTCATCGGCAACCGCAGCGAGCGCCTCGTCGATGCTATGCACCACGTCGACGCCCTCGGCAGCAAAACCCTTGTCGCGCGTGAGCACGATATTGCGGCGGTTCTTGAGAGGACGCCCGCCGGGGAAACTCAGCAGCGTCTTGCGCCCCATGATGACCGGGCAGCCCTTGGTGCAGGCCACAAAATGGCGCATGTCGGCGCGATTGGACACCACCATGTCGCCCTCGCACCCAATGCCCCAATCGTTACACACGGCGACGATAGCAGAAAGCTTACACGTCATGCCCACCACCTACACCGCAATGGGAATGTTCTTGACCTGCGGGCCGTGCTCGTAGCCCTCGACGATCAGGTCGTCGGTCGTAAACGCATAGAAATCATGCACGTCAGGGTTCAGCGTTACCTTAGGCGCCGCAAACTGCGGGCGCTCGATAAGCTCACGGACGATATTGACATGACGGTCGTAAATGTGGGCATCGGCAATCACATGCAGCAACTCACCGGGAATCATATCGACCGACTGTGCGACCATCATCAGCAAGATGGCGTACTGGCACACATTCCAGTTATTCGCGGCCAAAATGTCCTGACTGCGCTGGTTGAGAATCATGTTGAGCGTGGGCTTATCGTCCTGCGGGCGCTGCGTGACGTTATACGTCACGCTGTACGCGCACGGATACAGGTGCATCTCGGAAAGGTCGCTAAACACGTACGTGTTGGTCATGATGCGGCGACTGTACGGCGTATGCTTAAGGTCGTACAGTACGCGGTCCATCTGGTCGAAATCGCCCTCGGCATAATGGCTTTTCTGCCCAATTTGGTACCCGTAGGCCTTGCCAATGGAGCCGGTCTCGTCGGCCCACTCGTCCCAAATATGGCTGTTGAGATCATGCACGTTATTGGACTTCTTTTGATAGATCCACAGGATCTCGTCCATGGCGGACTTGAGCGCCGTACGACGCAGCGTAAGCGCGGGAAACTCCTCGCGCAGGTCGTAGCGCGCCGTGACGCCAAAGTTTTTAATGGTATAGGCAGGGGTGCCATCCTCCCACACCGGGCGGACCTTTTGGCCCTCGGTGGTGGTGCCATGGTCCAAGATATCGCGGCACATGGTTACAAACTGTTGATCAGCTTTGCTCATTGACCCTCCTGTCAGTCGTCTACAAGCGAGATTCATTGTAGCCCAGACGCACGCGGCCCCACAGCCCAAACATAAGCCCTCATTTTCTGACATATGCCAGAAATTCCTTGCGCAAATCCGCAGGTTCGCTATTCTATTGTTGACATATATCAGATTTGGAGAGTGCATGGCAGGAAGACGAGAAAAATTGCGCCGCGTCGGGATCATCCCCGAATATCGCGGTTTTACCCCCGACGGCCTAGCCAGTGGAGACGCCATCGACATGACGGTCGACGAGTTCGAGGTCCTACGCCTATGTGACCTGGAAGGCCTTAACCAAGAGGAAGTCGCCCAGTGCATGGGCATTGCCCGCGCCACGGTGGCGACTATCTGCAGCCGCGCGCATCGCAAGGTGGCAAACGCGCTGGTCAATGGACGGGCTATCGTCATCGAGGGCGGCAATATCGCATACTCCCCCATCACCACGACAACGGCCGCATGGCCAGCAAAGGAGGTCGACACCGTGAGGGTGGCAACGACGTACGACAACGGCAACATCTTTATGCACTTTGGCCGCAGCGAACAGTTCAAGATCTACGACATCCAGGACGACAAGGTCCTCAACGAGCAGGTCGTGGGCACCGGCGGCACCGGTCACGGCGCCCTGGCGGGCCTGCTCGCCAACGGCGGCGTGGACACGCTCATCTGCGGCGGCATCGGCGGTGGCGCTATCAACGCGCTTGCTCAAGCCGGCATCACGGTATACGCAGGTGCCCAGGGCAGCTGCGACGCCTGCGTCGAGGCACTCATTGCCGGCACGCTCGCGCAGACCGGCGAGGCCACCTGCGACTGCCGTGGACATGATCACGAGCACATCCACGAGCATGGCGAGTCCTGCGGCTGCCACGGTCACCACGACCATGACGGGCACGAAGGCTGCGGCTGCCACTAGCGGCAAGCACCTCGTCGAGAACGCGCTTCCACGCGTGCGACAACCAGCGAACAAACGGCGAAGGCCGCCTGGAATACCATCCAGGCGGCCTTCGCCATACACGACTCAACTAGTCGTTACTTCTTGTTGCGCATCTGCGCTTCCATCTGGCGCAGCAGGTCCATATCGGACTTGGGGCCGCCCGTTCCCAGGCCGCCCATGCCGCCCAGCCCCATGGCATCCAGACCGGGAATATTGGGCATGCGCATCTTTTTGCCCTTCTTACCCTTCTTGCCCTTCTTGCCGCCGGCCTGTGCCTGATTGGCCATCGTGCGCATGCGGCCCATCATCTTGTTCATCTCGCCCCACTGCTTCATAAGGCTATTGACCTCGGTGGGGGTCACGCCGGCGCCCTTGGCGATGCGGGCACGGCGCTGGCCGTTGATGATGGAGGGGCGAAGGCGCTCCTCCTTGGTCATCGACATGATGATGGCCTCGTTCTTATCGAAGATACCTTCGTCCAGGTTGCCACCCATCTGGTTAAGCGCACGCTGGCCACCGGGGAGCATGCCCAGAATGCCCTTCATGCCGCCCATCTTCTTGACGGCCTTCATCTGGTCGAGCATGTCGTTCATGGTAAAGCCCTCGCGCAGCATGCGCTCGGCAGCCTCGAGCTGCTCGGCGTCGGCTGCCTCCTGGGCCTTCTCGATGATGCCGACAACATCGCCCATGCCCAAGATGCGCTTGGCCATGCGGTCGGGATAGAACGGCTCCAGCGAATCGGGTTTCTCGCCCATGCTAACAAACTTGATGGGCTTGCCGGTCACCTGGCGCACGGAAAGCGCGCCGCCGCCACGGGCGTCGCCGTCGAGCTTGGAGATGATCACGCCGTCAAAGTCGGTGCGCTCGGCGAAGGTCGAGACGACGTTGACGATGTCCTGGCCGGTCATGGCATCGACGACCATCAGCACCTGATCGGGCTTGACGGCCTTCTTGATGTCCACGGCCTCCTGCATCATCTGCTCGTCGATCTGCAAACGACCGGCGGTATCGACGATGACCACGTCACGCAGGTGGTCAACGGCCTCCTGAATGGCGCCCTTGGCGATGTCAACCGGGTGCTCGCCATCGCCACGGAAGACCGGCACGCCAATCTCTCCGCCAAGCGTGGCCAGCTGGTCGGCAGCGGCGGGACGGTAGACGTCGCACGCGGCGAGCAGCGGTGAGCGGCCCTGCTTCTTGAGCAGGTAGGCCAGCTTTACGGCCGCCGTGGTCTTACCGGAGCCCTGCAGGCCCACGAGCATGATGACATTGGGAATGCGATTGCTAAAGACGAGCTTGCTCTCGGTTGAGCCAAGCATCTCGGTGAGCTCGTCGAGCACGATCTTGACGACGTTTTGCGCCGGCGACAGCGACTCCATGACCTCGGCGGTCATGCAGCGCTCCTTGGTCTTGGCGACGAACTCCTTGACGACCTTAAAGTTAACGTCGGCCTCGAGCAGCGCCATGCGAATATCGCGCATGGCCGAAGTAATATCGGCCTCGGTCAGCTTGCCCTTGCCGCGCAGGCGGTCAAATGTGTCGTTGAGGCGATCGCTCAGGGAATCAAACACTAGTCACTCCTTAATTGGACTCGCCCACCAGGGCGCGGCAGAAATCTTTGGCATTGAACTCCTGCAGGTCATCGACCTGCTCGCCCACGCCGACGCGCAGGATCGGGAGCTTGAGCTTCTCGGCCACGGCCATGGCGATGCCGCCCTTTGCCGTGCCGTCGAGCTTCGTCATGATAATACCGTCCAGGCCCAGCGCCTCGTTAAACTCGAGCGCCTGGTTCAGACCGTTCTGGCCGGTGGCGGCATCGATCACGAGCACGACTGAGACGGGCATGGGGCCGGCGGCCATATTGGCGGCGCGCTTACGCGTCACGTTAACCACCTTGGCAAGCTCGCGCATGAGCTCAGGGCTCGTGTGCAGACGGCCGGCGGTATCGATAAGCACCAGGTCGCTGCCGCGCTTGTCGGCCTCGTCGAGCACGTCGTAGCAAACACTTGCCGGGTCGGAGCCGCGGTCGCGCTTGATGACGGGGACGCCAGCGCGCTGGCCCCACACATCGAGCTGCTCGATAGCGGCAGCACGGAAGGTATCGGCCGAACCGATCACGACGTTCTTGCCGCGGGCGGCCATGGCGCTCGCGATCTTACCGACCGTCGTGGTCTTGCCGGCACCGTTAATGCCGACAAACAGCACGCAGCTCGGCGTATCGGAAAACGGATCGCGCTCGATGGGCACAAAGTGCTGCTCGAGCTGCTCGGCCAGGGCACGGCGAAGCTGCGGAGCGGTCTTGAGGTTCTTCTTGGCCGCGGCATCGCGCAGGTCATCGGAGACCTTGATAGCGACCTCGGCGCCCATGTCACCCATGACGAGGGTGTCCTCCAGGTCCTCCCAAAAATCCTCGTCGACCTCGCCGCCAAAGTAGAAGACCTCGTTGAGGGCCTCGCGGCTGCGCTCAAGTCCGCGCGAGAGAGCATCGAAGAATCCCATTATGCATTCACGACCTTTCCGGTTTCGCGATCGAGTTTTTGCGAGACGACGCGACTGACGCCGTCGGCTTGCATCGAGACGCCGTAGAGGACGTCAGCGTCCTCCATAGTACGGCGCTGATGCGAGATAACCAAGAGCTGCGTATCGGAACGCAACACGTCGAGTGCGCCGATGAGCTTGGACAGGTTGGCGTCATCGAGTGCCGCCTCGACCTCGTCCAGCACATAGAACGGCACCGTGCGCGTGCGGTACACAGCAAAGAGCAGGGCGAGCGCCGTCAGGCTCTTCTCGCCGCCCGACATGAGCATCATCTTGGTGATGCGCTTGCCGCGCGGCTGCGCCACGACCTCGATACCCGTCTCGGCAGGATGCTCGGGATCGGTCATCTCCAGATGAGCCTGACCGCCCGGGAAGAGCATGGCGAAGATCTCGCGGAAGTTCGCATCGACCTTCTCAAACGTCACCAGGAACGCCTTGCGCATCTTACGGTCGATAGCCACGGTGATCTTGGTGAGCGCCTTGCGCGCGCTCTCCAGATCGGCCAGCTGCTCCTCGATGTAATCGGCGCGGCGCTTGAGCTGCTCGTACTCCTCCATGGCAACTTGGTTAACGGGACCAAGGTTGTTGATCTGGCGCACAAGCTGGTTGAGTTCGCGCTCGGCGGCATCGCGGTCCGTGGGCGCCGGAAGCATGAGCGCTTCCTCGAGTACCGTGGTGCCATCGGCGGTAATGGCCTTAATGGCGGCCTCTACCTGCACCTCGAGCTTGCCACGCGCGACCTTGAACTCGTTTTGCGCGGCGGAGGCGGTATCGACTCGCTCCTTAGCGCGGGCAACCTCTGCCTTGGCATCCTCGATGGTCTTCTTGAGCGAAGCGGAGTCCGCCTCCTCCAGAGAGGCCTGGTCACGCAGGCGCGCTGCCCAATCCGACGCGCGTTCCAACAGGGCAGAATAGCGTTCGTGCATGGGGTCGACGCGCAGGCGCAGCAGCTCGAGCGAGCGCGAAGCCTGGCGTGTTCCGCGGATACGACGGTCGATGCCCTCAAGACGATGCTCAAGGTCGGGCACGCGGCCCTTCAGCGAACGCAGGCGCTCGCTCGTCTGGGCCAGGCGCACCTTGGCATCGGCGAGCTTACCGGCGGCCTCGGAATCGTCACGGCGAACGCGATCGAGCTCATCGTTGGCCTCGGCAATCTGGAGACCCAGGTCGCTTGCCTGTGCACGCGCCTCGTCACGCGAACGGGTGAGCTCGTCAACGCGCGGGCGCGCGGCACGAACGGCCTCGGCAGCCTGCTCGCGGCGCTTGGAGATGCGCACGCGCTCGACCTCGGCATTGTTGGCGCTTTGCTCCAAGCGGCCGATCTCGGAGAGCAGCGAGCGGCGCTCGCCCTCAAGACGGGCGATCTCACCGGCGGCATCGCCCTCGGCGGCACGGGCCTCCTCGACGGCAACGTTGGCCTCGACGACCTGATCCGACACATGCTCAAACACGGCAGCCAGATCGGGCTCAAGCCCCTCCAGCTCGCGAATGCGACGCTTACGCTCCAGAGCACCCGACGCCTCGCCGGCATCGAGGCCCACACGCACCAGGCCGCCACAGCTTACGCGGGCGCCATCGGGAGTCACATAGGTCACACCGTCAACGACAGGCGCAGCCAGCGCGGCAGCCAAGTCATCGACCACGTAATAGCCGCCGAGCAGCGCCTCGACGACGGGTCCGTAGCCTGCACGCACGGACAGACGATCAACCAGGCGGGTACCGGCAGCGCCCTCAGCGGCGGTAGAGCCGCTCACGCCGCGCGTCACCAGCAGTGCTTCGCCCGAGGCCTTCTTTTGGTCCAGAGCCGCACGACCGGCACGCTCAAGCGTGGCGGCGTCATCAAACAGCAGCGCATCGATATCGCCGGCGAGCAATTGCTCAACCAGGCCCTCAAGCTCGCGCGGGGCCTCCAGCACGTCGCCCAGACGACCCAAGACATCGTCGCCCAGCGCACCCACCAGACGGCTCACGAGCGGCGAGCTGTCGGCCATGCGGGCATCGAGTTTCTTTTGGCTGGCAAGCTCCGAGCGCACCTCGGACAGCTTGTTGCGCGCCTCACTCTCACGATTACGCAAGTCCTTCAGGGCTGCACGGGCGACCTCGGTGGCCTCACGCGCATCGGCCTGGGCCTGGCGCGCTTCCTCAAGAGCACCCTCAAGCTCCTCTGCGCGGTTGCGACGGCTCTCGAGCGAGGCCGTGACCTCCTCGAGCTGCTCGTCAATCTGCTCCAGGCGCGAGGCATACATGTTGTCCTCGACCTCGGCATTGCTCAGCGAGTCCTTCACCTTGGCGAGCTCGAGCGCGGCGTTGTCGGCCACGCGCTGCACATCGCGTTGCTCACGCGTAAGCTGCGAAATCTGATTGTCGAGCGCCACGCGCCGCTCGTGGAGCTCTGCGGCGGCAGGACCAGCGGCGTCAACGTCCTCCTGGGCCTGCATGTGCGCGCCGGTCACTTCCTCAAGCTGCGCACGCGCGTCCTCGAGCTCCTCGACCACGCGACGACGCTGATGCTCGGAGCTCGAAATCTGCCCGCGCATGTCAGACAGGCGCGACACCATGTTGTGGCCCTTTTCCTCGAGCAGGCGCATGTCGGAGTTAATGCGGCCGACCACATCTTGCATATGGCGGCGCTGCTCGCCCAGATCGCCCACAAACAGGCCCTTTTCCTCGAGCATGACCTGGAGCTTCTCGAGCTCGCGCTCCTTTTCGCCCATGCGGTACTGCGCAAGCTCCAGCTCGGCGGCACCTTCCTTGGAGCGGCTCTCCAGGTCGTTCCACTGCGACTGCAGCGAACGCAGCTCGTCGACAGCCAGCATCTGCGTAAGCTCGTTCGCGCGCGAGGACAACTCTTTGTACTTGCGCGCACGATCGACCTGACGCTCCAGCGGTCGCAGCTGACGGGCGATTTCCTTATTGATGTCGCGGGCACGCGTCAGGTGCTCGTCCATCGACTTGATCTTTTTGAGCGCGCGCTCCTTGCGGCGCTTGTGCTTGGAGATGCCGGCGGCCTCCTCAATGAGGGCACGGCGCTCCTCGGGGCGGCTCTGCAAAATGGCATCGAGCTTGCCCTGGCTGATGATGGAATGCGTATCCTTGCCCAGTCCCGAATCGTGCAGGATATCCTGGATGTCCATCAGGCGGCACGGGCTCGAGTTGATGAGGTACTCGCTTTCGCCCGAGCGGTACATACGACGGGTGATGGCGACCTCGTCAAAGTCGACAGGCAGCATATGGTCCGAGTTATCGAGCACCAGCGTGACCTCGGCCACACCCACCGGCTTGCGCGCCGACGAGCCCGAGAAGATGACGTCTTCCATGGCCTGGCCGCGCAGCTGCTTGGCGCTCTGCTCGCCCAGGACCCACAGAATCGAGTCAGAGATGTTCGATTTTCCCGAGCCGTTTGGACCGACGATGACGGTCAGGCCCGGCTCAAACGTCATATGGGCGCGGTCGGCAAACGACTTGAACCCCTTGAGCGTAAGGGACTTGAGATACACGGTTCCTCGCTTACACGTGCTTCTTGTTCAGAATCACGCCGTTGGTGGTGTAACCCATGCGGTCGAGCGCTTCAAGCGCGGCAGCTCCCTCGGCTTCCTTCTTTGAGGAGCCGGAGCCGCGACCCTGGCGAATACCATCGATCAAAACCACAGCGGTAAAGGTGGGCGCATGCGCCGGGCCCTCGGAGCCAACGAGCTTGTACGCCGGGGGCTCGTGACCGTCGGCTTGCACGCACTCCTGCAAAAACGACTTGGGGTTTGCAGGATGCTCGGCACGCTCGGAAGCCAAATGCGGCTTAAGCGTACGGTGAATGAACTCCGCCGCAACGTCCCAGCCGGCATCCAGGTACAGCGCGCCCACGAGCGACTCATAGACGTTCTCGAGGGCCGAATGCAGGCCGCGCGCACCGGTACCGGTCTCGGAGGCACCAAAGATAATGATGTCGTCGATGCCCAACTCGTGAGAAACCTCGGATAGCGTGGCGCCCGAGACGAGCGACACCTTCAAGCGAGTGAGCTTGCCCTCGTCAAACTCGGGATAGGACTCAAACAGGGAGCGTGCGACCACAGCGCCCAAAATGGAATCGCCCAAGAACTCAAGGCGCTCATAGCTGGCAGAAACCGGCTGGCCCTCGACTGCCGAGGGATGCGTAAGGGCCGCGCGCAGCAGCACCTTATTGTTGAACTCGTGGCCCAGGATTTCCTGGGCGCGCGTAAGTCGTTCGGATAAAGCCAAGACTTAGGCCTCCTTGGCAGCTTCGATAGCGTCGACGGCGTCGGCGACAGAGTTGAGCGAGAGCAGGGTCTCGTCATCGATCTCGAGGTTGAACTCGTCCTCGATAGCCGTAACCAGCTGCAGGCGCTCGAGCGAGTTGGCATCGAGGTCGTCAAAGGTGGTCTCCTCGCTAATTTCGGCAACATCGACGCCCAGAACGTCAGCAGCGACCTCGGCGATCTTGTCGAAGATTTCGGAGCGGTCCATAGCGCTTCCTCTCATAGTACATGAATACCAAAAGAATGGTACCGCCCGGGCGGTACCAAGACACGGTTCTGATTCTACCCCACGACGTGCGCCGCGAAGCACATAACAGCGCTCTAACTCGCTCTTACAAAACGATACTGTCCATAGAGTTGGCGACATTCTCGACCAGCCCGGCGCGCACGGCTTCGGCCGCCGCGAGCGTACCGTTTTTGACAGCCTCGACCGAGGTGGCGCCATGGCCGATCAGGACCACGCCGCGCAGGCCCAGAAGAATCGCGCCGCCCTTGGCGTCGCCAGAGAGCTTGGCCTTAATCTCGCGCATCTGCTTTTTGATGAGCAGCGCGGCGATCTTGGTGCCGAGCGAGGCCATAAAGGCGCCCTTGAGCTCCTGCAGCAAAAACTTGGCAGCGCCCTCGGTAGCTTTGAGAGCGATATTACCCGACATGCCATCGGCAACGACGACATCGAAGTTACCTGAGGTGAGGTCGGTGCCCTCGCAGTTACCAACAAAGCCGGGAACGGCGGCCTTCATAGCAGGGAAACAGGCCTTGGTAAAGTTGGAGCCCTTCTCATCCTCGGTGCCATTGGCAAGCAGGCCCACGCGAGGATGCTCGATGCCCAGGACGACGCGGGCATAGGCGCTACCCATCTGGGCAAAACGCACCATGTCATCGACCTCCACATCGGGGTTGGCACCCATGTCGCACAGCACCGTCAGACCGCCGGCGCGATTGGGCAGCGCATTGGTCAGACAGGGACGCACCGGCTGCTTCTTGCCTTCGGCCTGATACCTAAACGGCGTCACATAGGCGGTGGCGGCGGCGGTCATGGCACCGGTGGAGCCGGCGGAGAAGAACGCATCCGCGTTGCCCTTCTTAATGGCGCGGCAAGAAAGCACGATCGACGACTTACGCTTGGTCATCACGGCGCGAATGGGATCGTCATCCATGGCGATAACGTCAGGCGCCTCAAGGGCCTCAACACGTGCATGGGAAGCTGCAAAGGGATTGACGATTTCGGCGGGACCAGCTGCCAAGACCTCGATATCGGGATCGGCGGCAAGTGCAGCCTCAATACCGTCGAGGACAACCTGCGGCTTCTCGTCTCCACCCACAACGTCTACACAAACGCGAACGTTACTCATATACATGCTCCTTATACAAAAATGGCCGACTCAATGAGCCGGCCATTGTGGTTCCAGTTGGAACGGCATCGTATCCAGAGTATACCGTTACTCGGTAACGATAACCTCGCGGTCCTTGTAGAAACCGCAGCTAGGGCACACGTGGTGCGGGAGCTTGACAGCACCGCAACGGGGGCACGTGGACTGAGCCGCAGCCGAGATCTTCATGTTGGCGGAACGGCGGGTGTGAGTGCGGATACGACCCTGCTTTTGTTTAGGTACGGGCATAGTGACCTTCCTTATGAACTATCCAGTGTGGCGATTACGCGCAAGTAGCGATACTACCACAGTTTTACTCGTCAAGCTTGAGATTCTTCAATGCTGCAAATGGATTTTCCGTGGCTTCGGCCCATTCGGCCTCGGCTTGGGCAGCACAATCGCATTGCTCCACGTTGAGATTGGCGCCGCAAACGGGACAAAGACCGCGGCAATCGGGCTTGCAGAGCACAACAAACGGCGTGTCCATGACAACGGCGTCGTTGATGGGCTCGCCCAGATCGACGACGCGATCCTCGCCCAGGAGCTCATAGCCGTCTTCGTAGGCCTCGGGGTCCTCGGGCTCCTCAAAGAGGTAGAACTCCTCGATCTCGCCGGCGATATCAAACGAGGCGGGCTCCAGGCAACGGTCGCACTCGCCGGTGGCGTGCGCGCGAACCATGCCCGTGAGCAAGACACCGGTACCGGCATTGGTAAAGACAACGTCGTAGTCGATGCCGTCCTGTAGCTGGTACTCCTTCTCGCCCACCGTGTAGGTGGCGACATCGACCTTACCGGTCAGCGGATACGAATCTCCAGGAAACTCGAGCTGCTCGGAAAGATCGACGGTAACGCTCGGGAACTCAGCCATTACCACTGACCATTCTGCTGGGCGGCACCCTCGTTGAGCTGCTGACGGCAACGGGTAACGGTGCCGGTCAGGCTCTTGAGGTTCTCCTCCAGGTGCGTAAAGACCTGCTCTGCGTAGTCCTCGGCAGCATAACGCGTCTCGCGCTCGTACTGCTGGGCACGATCGCGGATGTCGTCGGCCTGCTGCTGCGCAAGGCGGACGATCTCCTGCTCACCGGCAATGGTGAGGGCCTGCTGCTGAGCGTCGGCGATGATGGAATCGGCCTGAGCGGCGGCGGAAGCCATAAGCTCCTCGCGCTCCTTAAGGATACGGCGGGACTTCTGCCACTCCTCGGGATAGCTCATGCGGATCTCGTCGAGGATGTTGAAGAACACGTCGGCGTCGATGACCTTGAACTGAGCGTTCTTGCCGAAAGGCGGCTTGGCTTCCTCGATCAGCCCTTCGAGCTCATCGACCAAGCTGACGATCCTATCGCCAGGAAAATTCTCGCCCGGCATCCGGTCTCCTTTCATAGGTAACATATCATCGTGCTAGTTTACCACATGCCACCAGGCAATAAGAAACGTCACGAAAAGCGATGTTTGAGCGCTTCGACCACGTTGGACGGGACAAACGTCGATACGTCACTGCCGAGCGAGGCGATCTGGCGAACGACCGAGCTCGAGATATAGCCGTACTGCGGCGCACTCATGACAAAGATGGACTCCAGCTCACTATCCAGGCGATAGTTAAGGTCGGCCTGCTGCAGCTCATACTCAAAGTCGGTCATGGCGCGCAGACCCTTGACCACGGCCCCCGCCCCCTGCTCACGAGCGAAGTCGACCAAGAGGCCGGTAAAGGGCAGGACCTCGACGCCGTCGATATCACCGAGCGCCTCGCGGGCCAGCGCCACGCGCTCATCGAGCATAAACGTGGTGCCCACACCGTTTTTACCCTGCGACTCGGCAACAGCGACGATCACGCTGGGAAAGATGCGTCGGGCGCGGCGGATCACATCGATATGGCCAAACGTGATGGGATCAAAGGTGCCCGGGACGATCACGCGGTTGATGGTGTCATTCATGGGCGTCCTCCTGAAACGTCGTGGCATCGTTGTTATCAGCATCGGTGACGGCACTATCGCCCTCACCGTCGTCATCGCCGACCCAACGAAGCAGGTCGACCGAGGTAATGCCGTAGCGCTTCTCACGTACAGTCTCAAAGCCTACCGGATGCGCGCCCGCATCGGCGGCGGCATGCTCAAACAGGGCAAAAGCGCCAGGTGCAAGCAGACCCTGCTGAGCCAGGTTCTGCAGCAGTTCCTCGACCGGCTCGGCACCAAAAGCATAGGGCGGGTCGAGCAGGACCAGATCAAAGGGGCCGCCCGGTACACGACCGCGCGAGGCACTCGCCAGCATGTCGCCCGTGACCACGCGCCAACGCGCACGGTCACGGCAGAGCGACTCGATATTCTTGGTAATGAGCCGCGCGGCGTTGCGATCGATCTCAAACGTCGTGAGCGAGCGGGCCCCACGAGAGAGCATCTCTAACCCTAAGGCACCGGAGCCGCCAAAGGCGTCCAGCACACGGACCTCGTCCAGATCGAAATCGAATGCCGACATGACCATAGATGCGCACGCCTCGCGCACGCGATCAGTCGTGGGGCGGGTGACATCGCGACCACGGGGCTCCTCGATCTTACGACCGCGCCATTCGCCGCCGATGATTCTCATCCTCCGCTGACCTCCTTAAAGATATGTCGATAACGCATGGCGACCGCGTCGCGCAAGGGGCGCGTCGCCACGGAGTCAAGGGCGCTAGCATACCGCAAGAGCTCGACCGCGTCCAAATGGGCCCACTCGATCAGTTCCTCGTCGGCATCCAGGTCGACAAAGCGCAGGGTCACGCCGCCGTGCTGGCGGTACCCCAGGATTTCGCCCTCGTGACGCAGACGCAGGTCCATCTGGGCGAGTGTAAAGCCGTCCGAGGTCTTTTCGAGCGATTGCAGACGATCTTGCGCCGCCGATGCGCCGCCGTTGCCCTTGGAGTGCGTCATGACCAGGCAGGTGCCCGACACGCTGCCACGGCCCACGCGGCCGCGCAGCTGGTGCAGAGCCGCCAAGCCAAAGCGCTCGCCGTTCTCGATGACCATAACGGTGGCGTTAGGCACGTCGACGCCCACCTCGACCACCGTAGTCGAGACGAGCACGTCGATCTCGCCACGCTTGAAGGCATCGATGACCCGATCCTTCTCCCCGGCTGGCATGCGGCCGTGAAGGCGCTCGATGGCAAGCCCCGGCAACGCCAGACGCAGGCGGTCGAGCTCGGTTGCCGTATCGTGCAGCGGCACGGGGACGGTTACGCGGCCCTCGTCGTCGCGGGCAATACCGGGCACGTCTTCCAGCTCATCGGCCGAGTCACTCGGCTCAACGAGCGGGCAAATCACGTAGGCCTGCTGACCCTTTTCATGCGCCTCACGGATGGCGCCATAGGCGAGGTCGCGGCTCGACTCGGTGAGCACGCGTGTCAACACGCCAGCGCCAGGGACGGGCCGATGACGGATGACGCTCGTATCCAGATCGCCGTAGACCGAAAGCGCAAGCGTACGCGGGATGGGCGTTGCCGTCATAACGAGCAGATCGGCACCGGGGCCCTTCGCGCGCAGAGCGTTGCGCTGGCCCACACCAAAGCGGTGCTGCTCATCGATGACCACGAGCGATAGATGCTTGAACGCAACGTTATCCGAAAGCACCGCGTGGGTGCCGAAGAGCACGTTAAGCTCGCCCGATTCCAGCTGTGCATGGATACGCTCGCGCTCTGCGGCCGGCGTGGCACCTGTCAGAAGCGCCCAGGACATGCCGGCCTGCGAGAGCAGAGGGCCGGTCTTATCGGCATATTGGCGCGCCAACACGCCCGTGGGCGCCATAACGCAGGCCTGCGTGCCGCTATCGGCAGCCACAGCCAGCGCGCAGGCGGCAACGGCGGTCTTGCCGGTACCGACATCGCCCAGCAGCAGACGGTTCATCACGCGCCCGCCATCGCGCATATCGCGCAGGATATCCTGGAACGCGGCCTCCTGCTCGTCGCTCAGCGAAAACGGCAGGGCTTGCTTGAGCGCGGCCAGGTGCTCGCCCGCGGTGTGGGCATAGGGAACCACATCGACCAGACCGCCGTCGTTGCGCAGACGCAGCGCGAGCTGCAGGTACAGGCACTCCTCATAGGCCAAACGGCGGCGCGCAATGTCGCGCTCGGCCATACTCGAGGGAAAGTGAATCGAACGAAGCGCACGGGCACTGCTCATGAGCTTGCGCTTTGCACGCAGTGGTGCCGGGATGGGATCGAAGGGATTGCCGACGAGCTCAAGAGCACCGCTCACGATGCGACGCATCCATGCCTGGCTCACGCCGTCACTTACGTAGTGGACCGGCAAAATGGTACCCGCAGCACGACCGTCCTCAAGCTTTTCAAAGTGCGGCGAGGCCATCTGCTTAAAACCGTAGGCAAATTCAACCTTACCCATCACGGCCAGGCGGTCGCCCTGCTTAAGCTGCTGGGCAATCCAGGGCTGGCGGAAAAAGGCGACCTGCAGCACGCCCGTATCGTCAAGGAGTGAAACCTCGGTCACCTGCATACGCGGACGAGGCCGCTTTTGGACAATACGATCGACCGTGGCGATGATGGTGCACACGGCACCGATGGGCGCCATCTCGATGAACCAAGAACGGGTAAAGTCGAGGTATCGATGAGGGATATGGAGAAGGAGGTCCCCCACCGTCCGAATTCCCAGACGGCGAAGGGCCTCCT